>NZ_JBHXIB010000053.1:0-12534 GCF_042723975.1 Amycolatopsis sp. NPDC058340
GTTGAAGGTTGCGAAAGTGGCTTTCGCAACGGCCGGCTGAGCCCTGGCGACCACCGAAACAGGCCCTCCGCACACCGTTCCTTCACCCATTCGGCCCAGTGGGCCAAAATCGATAGGAAACCACCCCCGAAACCGCGTAAGAGCGGCGCCCCTGCCGACTTTCATACACGTGAGCGCGCTCGTCCCGGGTTTTGTCACACGGGGCGGGCGGTGGAGAAGGTTGGCAAGGCAGGGGATGGGGAGTGCTGATCGACGCTGAGAGCTATCAGCGGATACTCGGAGACGAGCTCCGCAAGCTCCGCCGTAAACGTGGCTGGACACGCAAGGAACTGAACCAGCATCTGCAGAGCGAGATCTCGCTCCAGACGCTGGCCACCTACGAGCTGGGCACCCGCCACTGTTCCGTGGTGCGGCTGGTCGAACTGTGCGTCGCGATGGACGAGCTGCCGCAGGATCTGCTGGCCAAGGTGCATCGCCGGGTGTTCGTGGACGAACCGGGCCGGGTGCGGGTCGACCTGCGCCTGGTGATCAAGGACGAGCAGCAGGAGCTGCTGCCACTGAGACGGTGGGCGGACGACCGGCTCAAGAGATCGAGTGACAACGGCTCCGCCGAGGTCCATCTCGATTTCGCGGCGCTGGAACGGATGGCCGAGCTGTGCGGCATCCCCACCGTCGATCTCATCGGAAGGCTTCGCCGGCTCAACCCCTCATGAGCGCGGCGTTCCCCGGTCCGTGAAGGCCATGCCCCCCATCTTGGCTTTCACGGACCCTCCCCCTTTCCTCAGCCGAGGAGTTCGTAGTCCTCGCGGCGCACCTTGCGGGTGTCGAGCCAGTACCGCCAGGTGAAGCCCGGCCAGATCGTGCGGTTGACGCCCTTCGCGTCGAGATACCAGCTCTTGCAGCCGCCCTGGGTCCAGATGCCCTTGGCGAGTTTGCGCTGGATCTCGCCGTTGAAGCGCTCCTGCGCCTCCGGCCGCGGGTCGAGCGCCTTGCCGCGCGCGAGCCTCAGCGCCTGCGCGACGTACGAGATCTGCGCTTCGATCATGAAGACCACGGAGTTGTGCCCCAGCCCGGTGTTCGGGCCGAGCAGGAAGAACAGGTTCGGGAACCCGGACACGGTGATGCCCTGATACGTCCGCATCCCCTCGGTCGCCCACTCCTTGCCGAGGTTGCGCCCGTCGCGGCCGATGATCTCCAGGTCGTCGAAGGCGTCCGTGACATGGAATCCGGTGCCGTAGATGATCGCGTCGACCTCGTGCTCGACGCCGGCGCCGTCGACGACGCTGTGCTCGCGGACCTCTTTCACGCCGTCGGTGACGACGTCGACGTTGTCCCGCGCGAGCGCCGGGTAGTAGTCGTTGGAGACCAGGACCCGCTTGCAGCCCATGGTGTAGTCCGGTGTCAGCTTCCGGCGCAGCTCGGGATCCTTGACGCTCTTGAAGATGTTGCGCTTCGCGATGCGCTGGCCGATCTTCATCACCCACGGCTGACCGTTGAAGCCGATCGCGCGGGCTTCGAGACCCCAGTAGAGGACGTCGCGGAAGGCACGTTGCAGCAGCGGCACCGAGCTGAACGTCTTCTGGAGCGCTTCGGGCATCTCGCGGTCCGGCTTCGGCATGATCCACGGCGGCGTCCGCTGGAAGAGCGTCAGCTCGGCGACGTCCTTCGCGATCTGAGGCACGAACTGGATCGCGCTCGCGCCGGTGCCGACCACGGCGACCCGCTTGCCGGTGAGGTCGTAGTCGTGTTCCCACCGGGCGGAGTGGAAGGCGCGACCCTTGAACCGTTCGATGCCGGGCAGCTTCGGGATCTGCGGGAGGTGCAGCGCGCCGACCCCGGCGACCAGCGCGGGCGCGACGAACTCGTCGCCCGTCTTCGAGGCGACGTGCCAGCGGTTCTCGTCGGCGTCCCAGCGGGCGCCGGTCATCTCCTGGCCGAAGCGGATGAAGCGGTGCAGGTCGTACTTCGCGGCGACGTCGCGCATGTACTGCCAGATCTCGGGCTGCGGCGAGTACGCGCGGGACCAGCCGGGGTTCTGCTCGAACGAGAACGAGTACATATGCGAGGGGATGTCGCAGGCGCAGCCGGGATAGGTGTTGTCCCGCCACGTGCCGCCCACGTCGTCGGCCTTCTCCAGGATGACGAAGTCCTCGCGGCCCTCTTTCCGCAGCTGGATGGCCATGCCCAGCCCGGAGAAGCCGGTTCCGACGATGACGACACCGGTCTCGGTGCGGTTGCCCATGACCCGACCTCTCGTTCGCGTTTACCTGTTACCGGGAGTACACCTTACTCGAAGTAGGTTACCTTCGGTAGAGTGCTGTGGTGACGACGGCGAAGCGCAAACGCATGCCCCGTGCGGAGCGGATGCGGCAGATGATCGAAATCGCTGAGGAAGTCTTCGCCGAACGCGGGTACAGCGCGGCGTCGATGGACGACATCGCGGAACGTGTCGGGGTGTCGAAGCCGATGCTCTACGAGTACTTCAACTCGAAAGAGGGGCTCCTGCTCGCCTGCATCCAGCAGTCGCGGGCGGCCTTGCGCGAGGTCACCGAACGGGCGACCGTCGGCGCGACGTCCGCCGAGGACGCGCTGCGGCGCGGACTGCTCGCCTTCTTCGTCTTCATCCGGGAACGGCGGCAGGCCTGGTCACTGCTCCGCCACGAGATGGCGCTGATCGGGACCGGCGCCGCCGACGAGATCGAGCAGACCCGGCGCCAGCAGACCGATCTGATCGCCGCGCTGATGAGCGACCACCTCGACCAGTCCGACGACCTCCGTGCCGAGGCTTCCGCGGAGTTCGTGGTCGGGGCGTGCGAGCGGCTCGCGATCTGGTGCGAACGACACGAGGACATCAGCCCCGAAACGGCGACCGGATACGCGATGGACATCCTCTGGTCAGGCCTGTCCGCGAGGGCCAGCTGAAACGACTGTGAAGATGCTCGTGCATTAGGCCATTCGGTCGTCACTCAGAGCACATTGCCGCCAGTGTCTTGTGACACAGAGTTGTCCTACTGTATCGATGACACTGTAGAAAGTCTGATGGACAGTCGCGACCTCCGCCAGGAGGGGGCGCCACCACCCGAAAGTGGCGTCATGACGGCGGCGTGACGAGGTCCATTGAGTGACGCTTGCTCGCGAGGAGAGGGGTGAGGCGGATGACCGAACCGATCACCGCGTCGTACGTCCAGGAGGACGACGACTGGAAGATAACGGTCAGCGGCTCCGGTAAGGAACTGACCGGTCGCGCGCCGGGCATCATCGCGGCACGGGACCGGGCCGACCAGCTGGTCGAGAAACTGTCCCCGCCGGAACATTCGACCGTGGTGCACCTGCTGAACGGCAGCGCGCTCGAATTCACCGCCGCCTACATGACGGCGAGGCTGACGCTCCCGGAGATCGAACCGCTCGAGGTTCCCCCGCCGGCGAACGGCAAGGCCAAGGAGAAGACCGGCGGCAAGCCTCCGGTGCCCCAGGGCAAGGAACTCCCGAAGGCCGTCGACGAGGCGAAGTCCAAGGAGAAGCCCGAGCCTGCCAAGACACCCGCCAAGGCGGCCCAGACCTCCTGAGACCTACTTCAGGAGTTTGCGGATCAGCAGCACGCCGATCAGCACGGCCCCGCCGATGAGCGGGTACTTCACCTTGGGCTCGTCCAGCTTCGCGCGCAGACCGGTCTTCGCGGAATCCACCAGCTTCGCGGGGTTCGCCTTCGTGCCCAGCTGGTCGAGCGTGGCGACCAGCGCGTTCCTGGCCTGCTCGATCTCACGCTCGATGGTCTCGGGATCGCGAGCCACGTGTCCTCCTCGCCGCGACGGACTTGCTGGAAGCCCACGTTAGAGGACGCCACCCCGCGTCGTGGCACCGGCCACGCCGAGAAACGCGGATCGTGTCGCACGCTACGATTTCGGGGCAGCACTGGGGGCCCGTAGCCCAATTGGCAGAGGCACACGGTTTAGGTCCGTGCCAGTGAGAGTTCGAGTCTCTCCGGGCCCACCCCACCAGCTCGAGACTGCGCCTCGTGAGTGGCAAGGACGGTTCTAACCGTCCTAACCACTCACGAGACCCGGAGATCAGCGCACCCGGTCGTAGACCAGCGCCATCTCCCCCAGCTCCCCGACCTCCTGATAAGCCAGCGCCCACTTCGACGCGGGCAGGCCGTCGACGAACAGCCGCTGCCCGCCGCCGGTGATCTCGGGGCAGATCATCAGGTACAGCCGGTCGATCAGGTCGTCCGCGAGCAGGGTCTTGATGACGCTGGCGCTGCTGTTGACCAGGATGTCGCCTTCACCGTCCGCTTTGAGGCCGGCGATGACCTCGGCGGCGGGGGCGTTCACGACACGGGCGCGGCCCCAGGGCGCTTCGGTCAACGTGGTCGAGAAGACCACCTTTTCGGCGTCCGTGAGCCACTTCGCGTAGGCGCGGTCGCGGGGGTCGGCGTTCTCGTCGGCGGCGACGGTCGGCCAGAAGCCCAGGAAACCCTCGGCGTTCAGTCTGCCGAGCACCGCGGTGGTCGCCGTCTCGTGGATGCGGGCGAGGTGGGCACGGGCGACGTCGGTGGTGGCGTACGAGACGATCGCGCCCATGTCGCCGGGGCCGCCGGGGCCGCTGTAATGGCCGTCGAGGGTGAGGCTGATGTTGGCGGTGACGCGGCGGCCGGTGTGGTTCGTCATGTCGTTCAGTCCTTTTCCTTGGTGAGCCGGGTCGCGAGGTTGTCGAGCACCTGGCCCCAGCCGGTTTCGATACCGGCGATGAACGGGACGGCCCCGACGGTGGTTTCGGTGATGCGCAGGTCGAGCCGGAGCCGGGTCCCGCCCGACGCATCGGTGAACTTCAGGTCGTAGTGACCGGTGAAGAAGATGTCGCCCTCGGCGTCGAGCACCGAGAGGTCGAACTCGAGATGTCCGGGTTCGGTCGCGGCGCGGACCTCCCCCGCGGACCGGTAGCGCCCCTCGGCGTCCCGGTAGTCGAGCACGGCCCGCCCACCGGGCCACGGCTCGATGACGCAATCGGTGACGGTCATCGAAGGCGGCGCCCACCAGGACGCGAGCAGCGCGGGTTCGGTCCAGTGCCGCCAGACGTCGGTCCGCGGCGCGGCGAGCAGACGGTCGAACGAGAAGGCCCGCCCGTCCGCCCACCGGTCCCGCTTCGCGGCCTCGGTGTCCGCGCCGATCGCGGCCTGATAGCGAGTGAGGACGTCTCGCTCGCCCGCGTTCGCCTCGATGGTCGTGATCAGCGTCCGCAGCCGTCCTTCGAAATCCTTCAGCGGCCCCGCTTCGACCGCGTAGACGCGACGCTGCCCGAGCGGGAACACCGTCACGAGCCCGACGCGGGCGAGGGTCTGCAGGTGCTTGGTGGTCTGCGGTTGCCGCAGGCCGGTCAGCTCGGCGAGCTCACCGACGGACCGGGGCCGCTCGGCGAGAAGCTCGACGAGGCGCCACCTCGCTCCGTCTCCCAGTGCTGCTGCGATCTGCTCCATGCCGAGAAGTATTCACTCAGCAGAATATTCTTGTCAAGGAATATTTTGGGGATGGAACTCCAGCAGGCTGCGCTGCTCGGTCAAGGTGGTGACGGAATCGAAGACCAGGCCGTGCGCGGCGGCGAGCTCGCGAAGCTCGTCGAGACGCCGCTCGCGGCCGCCGTAGAGCACGAGCATCACCAGGTCCCACTCGGTCTGGGCCCCGAGCCCGCCGACCGCCTCGATGACGAGGACCCGGCCGCCCGCACCGGCCGCCTCGGCGCACCGGGCGAGGATGCGATGGGCGTGCTCGTCGTCCCAGTCGTGGAGGATGTCGGACAGCAGGTAGGCGTCCGCCCCGGCCGGGAGCGGGTCGAAGAAGCTGCCCGCGCTCACCTCGGCCCGGTCCCCCAGCCCCTGCTCGCGCAGTTCCCGCTCGGCGACCGTCGCGGTCGGGGCGAGATCGACGAGATGGCCGCGCATCGAGGGGTTGGCCTTCAGGATCGCGGCGAGCAGGCTGCCGTGGCCACCCCCGACGTCGACGAGGGTGCCGAAGCGGGACCAGTCGAAACCGCTGACGAACCGCGGCACCTGTGTCAGGTACCGCTGGGTCATCTGCCGGTCGAACGTCTCCCGGAGATGGGGATTCTCGGCGAGATCGGCCCAGAAGTCCTTGCCGTAGCGGCGGATGTAGCCCGCCTCGCCGGTGGCGATGCTGTGCGCGAGTTCGACGAACGCCAGTTCGCCCCGGCCGCCGGCGGCGTTGATGTCCAGAAGCCCGGCCAGACCGTTTCCCGCGTCGGCGCGGAGTTTCGCGCCGTACTCGGTGGTGCGGTAGCCGGCCGGCGTCCGTTCGACGACGCCGAGCGTGGTCAGATGTCCCAGAAGCAGATCGAGCGCGAGCGGGGATTGGCCGAGGTCCGCCGCCAGGTCACCGGCGGTCGCGCCCTCGCCGGACAACCGGTCCGGCAGCCCCAGTGTCACCGCGACCCGCAGCGCCATCGGCGTCGCCAGCCCGGCCAGCCGGAGGAATTCCTGCCTGTCCTTGTCATGAGTGGTCACGACTGTCCACTGTGGCAGCGCGGTCAACCGGCTTACGGTGTCACGAGAGGTTCTGTTTCGTAAGCCCGGTGAAGCGTCTCGACGAACGACGGCGCTTCCGGCAGCGGCGCCGGGCCGATCCGGTGCACCGCGACCCCCGGCGTCCACGAGTTCATGACCACCGCGCCCGCGAGCCCCGGCAGGCCGGCGAGCGTGACCTCCTGGACCCGTTGCGGCACGCCGAGTGCCGCCAGCCGTCGCCGGACGACGCCCATCGTGGTTCCCGCCAGCAGGTCGGCATCGGGCCACACCACCGTATCGCCGTCCAAGAAGGCGAGGTTCCAGATCGTCGCCTCGCTCAGCCTGCCCCGGCGATCGACGAACGCCGCGTCGTCGGATCCTTCGGCGACGGCCCGCCGCCGGAAGTAGGTCTTCGCCATCTCACCGGTGTGCTTGACGGCGGGCAGGACGCGCTCGTGTCCGACGGCGGTGAGCGTCATCGGCGCGCGCGGACCGGACACCGGAGGCCGCGTACGCACCAGGACTTCGAGATCACCCGGCAGGTGGATCGTCACGGTGAGGGAGACGTCCGCGGGTCCGGACTTCAGCGCCTCACGCACGTACGAGCGGATCCGGTCGTCCGGCAGGGCGTCGCCGAACAGCTCCAGCGAAGCGGTCCGGAGCCGGTCCAGATGAAGGTCGAAACCGCGGACCCTGCCGTCACGCACCTGCATGGCCGTGAAGTGGGCGAAGCCGGCGAACGCGAGTGGCGCCAGGTCTTCGGCGGTCGCCGTCCGGCCGTTCCGCTGCGCGACATAGGGACTCATGCCCGCACCGTAAACCGGTTGCGGCCGCCGTGTCCCGAATGGAGGATCCGGCGGGTGCCCGTATCGCGTTCGGAGCTGTCCCGCTGGCAGTTCGATCTGACCTGGTCGTTGTTCGAGTACCACCTCGCCGATCTGGAGCCGGGCGACTTCCTCTGGGAGCCCGCCTCCCGTTGCTGGACGATCCGGCCGGACGGCACACCCGACTGGGCCGACACCGAACCCGATCCCGTCCCGGTCCCCACGATCGCCTGGCTCACCTGGCATATCGGCTGGTGGTGGAGCGTCGCACTGGACCACGCGAACGGGCGGACCCCGCGCGAGCGCACGGAAATCACCTGGCCCGGCGCGGAAACCGCCATCGCCTGGCTTCGCGGCCTTCGCGAGGAATGGCTGGCGGTGCTGGACAAGCTGACCGACGCCGACCTCGACGCGCCCTCCGCTTACCCGTTCGGCGAGGAAGCCGGGCTGACCTTCGGCCACACCGTCGCCTGGCTCAACTCCGAACTGATGAAGAACGTGTCGGAGATCGGGCAGCTCAGGATGCAGCGGCGCGCCGTGGTGTGATACCGGGAATGGAGCTGGATCTGGGCGCGGTGCGCGCGTTCGTCGCGGTGGCCGAGGACCGGTACTTCAGCGAGGCCGCGATCCGGCTGGACATGAGCCAGCAGGCGGTCTCCAAACGCGTCGCCAGACTCGAAGCCGATCTCGGCGTCCGTCTGCTGTCGCGAACGCGCGGAGGCGCCGAGCCGACCGAAGACGGCGAAGAGTTCCTCAAGCACGCTCGGGCACTGATCAACCTCGCGGACCAAGCCGTCGAGCGTCTTCAGGGCAGGCGACGTCCCCTGCGCGTCGACGTCCTCGGCACGCGCCTGGCGACCATGGAGGTCGTCCGCGCCTTCCACGCCGACCACGACGACGAACTCGAACTGGTCACGCCCGGGCTGGGCGCGGTACGCCGGTCGGTGCTGCCCGAGTCCGTCGACGCCGCCTTCGCCCGCGTCAGCACCGTGCCGGATCCGGGGATCGGCCGTACGCCCGCCTATCTGGAACCGGTGAACCTGCTGGTCGGGCGGCGGCATCCGCTCGCGCGGCGGCGAAAGGTCGCGATGGCGGAACTCGAAGGCCTGACGGCCTGGATGCCCTACACCGCGCGGGCAAGCGAATGGGCGGAGTTCTGGGCGGAACTGTGCCCGGCGTTCGGCATCCTGATCGACTCCGACGGCCCAAACTTCGGGCTCGAACACCACATCGAGGTGATCGGCGCGTCGAAGGACCGCCTGGGCTTCGTCGGCTCGAAGATGCACGTGCCCTGGCGTCCGGACGTCGTCCGGATCCCGCTCGCCGACCCGACGCCGGTGTACCCGTTTTCCCTGCTGTGGCGGCACGAGAACCGGCATCCCACGCTGCCACGGCTGATCGGGCACGTGCGCTCCGCCTACCGGCCCTTCGATCCGGAGCGGCAGTGGCTCCCGGTGTCCGATCGGGAGGCCATGACCCGTGTGCACGATGCGCGAGAGGCCCCCGGTACGGAAAAGTGAGGCCATGGGGCTGATCGGCGCGAGCGTGACCCGGCAGGAGGACGTCCGCCTGCTCACCGGGCGGGCGCAGTACATCGACGACGTGCGGCTGCCGGGGATGCTGGAGGCCGCCGTCCTCCGTAGTCCCTTGCCACACGCGCGGATCCTGCGTGTCGACACCACCGCGGCGGAAGCCCATCCCGGGGTGTTCGCCGTGATCACCGGCGAGGACGTGCGCGCGATCACGAAGACACCACAACCGGTGATCTGGTCGAACCTGCCGGATATGCGGACGCCCGAGACCCACGCCCTGGCCATCGGCAAGGTGCGCTACCACGGCCAAGGTGTCGCGGCCGTCGCGGCGAAGGACCGGGCGACCGCCGAAGACGCGCTCGAACTGATCGAAGTCGAGTACGAGGAACTCCCGGCCGCCGGCACGCTCGAACAAGCGCTGGCGGACGACGCGCCGAAGCTCTACGAGGACTGGCCGGACAACATCGCCGGCACCGGGACCATCCCGATGGGTGACGTGGCCACCGCGTTCGCCGAGGCCGACGTCGTGCTCACCGAGTCGTTCCGGTTCGCCCGCCAGATGGGCACGCCGATCGAAACGCGAGGTGTGGTGGCGACCTGGGACCCGTTCACCGACCGGCTCGACGTCTGGCTCGCCACGCAGGCACCCAACCTCGCGCGCGAGCTGTTCGGCGAAGTCTTCGGGCTCCCGATGGACCGGATCCGCGTGCGCACGCCCGACGTCGGCGGTGGCTTCGGGAACAAATTCGACTTCTACGCCGAGGAAGTCGTCGCGGCGATCCTCTCGCGGCGCACCGGGAAACCGGTCAAACTCATCGAGGACCGGGCGGAGAGCTTCGTCGCCAACGCGCACTCGCGCGAGCAGAAGATCGACGTCGAACTCGCGGCCAAGGACGACGGCACGATCACCGGCCTGCGCGCCACCGTGTACGGCGTCCTCGGCGGCGTGCTCGGGACCGTCGGCGCCAGCCCGTGCTGGACGACGACCGCGCTGCTGACCGGGCCGTACGCCATCCCGAACGCGGAACTGACCCTCGTCGCCGTGATGACGAACCGGTCGCCGTACGGATCGTTCCGCGGTTACGGGCTGCCGAAGGCGAACTTCGTGCACGAACATCTGGTGGAGCAGCTGGCGAAACGTCTCGGCATGGACGCGCACGCGGTGCGGCGCAAGAACTTCATCCCACCGGAGGCGTTCCCGTACCAGGGCCCGGTGTTCGTCTACGACAGCGGCCGTTACGAGGACTGCCTGGATCTCTGCCTGAAGGCCGTCGAAGACGCGGGATGGGCGAAGCGCCGCGGAAACGGCGTCGGGATCGGATACGCGTTCCACAACGAACTGACCGGGTTCGGGCCGAGCAGGATCATCAACCTGGCCGGCTTGGGGCATTCCGGATTCGACGAGGAGGTCGTGCGGGTCGACTCGACCGGTCACGTGACCGTCCACACCGGACTGTCCGCGATCGGACAGGGCATCCACACCACACTGGCCCAGGTGGCCGCGCATACGCTCGGCGTTCCGCTCGACCACGTCACCGTGCTCTCCGGGGACACGCAGAGCTGCCCGTACACCGGCTACGGCACGGCGGCGAGCCGAGGGGCGGCCGTCGGCGGCGCGGCCGTGCTGAACGCGTCGACCCGGCTGCGGGCGAAGATCCTGCGGGTGGCCGGGCACATCCTGGAGGCATCGCCCGACGATCTGTCCATTGAGGACGGTGTCGTCTCGGTGAACGGCGTACCCGGCAGGCAGGTCACCCTCGCCGCGATCGGCGACGCGGCGTACCGGCGGCTGAACGGCGTCTGGCCCGAAGACGAGACACCGACGCTGGAGGAACGCGAGGTCTACGACCCGGTCAACGTCGCGACGTCGTTCGGCTGCACGGCCGTCCTCGCCGAAGTCGACAAGGAGACCGGCGTCGTGACGCTGCTGGACTATCTGATCGCGCACGACTGCGGCACCGTCATCAACCCGACGATCGTGGACGGGCAGCTGCACGGCGGCGCGGCGCAGGCGATCGGCGGGGCGCTGTACGAGGAACTGGACTACGGCGCCGACGGGCGGATGGAGACCACGTCGTTCACCGGGTACCTGCTGCCGACCGCGACCGAGGTCCCGCCGTTCTCCGTGTCGCATATGACGACTCCCGCCGAGCACGTCCCCGGCGGGTTCAAGGGGATGGGGGAAGCGGGCGTGATCGGCGGTGGCGCGGCGATCGCGCACGCCGTCGAGGACGCGCTGCGCGAACACGACGTGGACATCACCTCGCTGCCGATCACGCCGCCCCGGCTGCTGGCCGCGCTGAAGCGGGGAGCGGCCCGGTGAAGGCCGCGCCGTTCGAGTACTTGCGGGCTTCGTCGCTCGACGAGGCCATCGAAGCGCTGAGCACCCCGGACGCGCGGGCGCTGGCAGGCGGGCAGAGCCTCGTGCCGTTGCTGAACCTGCGCCAGGCCCGCCCGTCGCTGGTGGTCGACATCAACCGTCTCGACGAACTTTCCTTCCTGCGCAAGGAGAACGGACGGCTGGAGATCGGCGCGCTCACCCGGCACCGGACGGTCGAGACGGCCGCGGTCGTGCGGTCCGAAGTCCCCCTGCTCGCCGACGCGATCGGCCACGTGGGGCAGGTGGCCATCCGGAACCGGGGCACGATCGGCGGCAGTCTCGCGCACGCCGATCCGGCCGCGGAACTGCCCGCGGTGATGGTCGCGCTCGACGCGGACTTCACCGTCCGCGACCCCTCCGGGGAACGGATCGTCGCGGCACGGGACTTCTTCCTCGGCCCGCATCGGACGGCGTTGGGCCGCGGCGAGCTGCTGACGCGGATTTCGGTGCCGTCGCATCGAGGCGGCTGGGCCGTCGAGGAACTGAGCAGGCGGAGTCGCGATCTCGCGCTGGTCGCCGTCTTCGCGACCGTGACGATGTCCGGCGGCGTCTGCGAATCCGCGCGGATCGCCGTGGCGGGCGCGGGTCCGACACCGATCCGGGCCACCGCCGCCGAAGAGTCGCTCACCGGCGGCCCGATGACCGGCGACGCCATCGCTCACGCCGCGGACCTCGCCGCCGCGGCGACCGATCCACCCGGCGATCTCCACGCTCCGGCCGATTACCGGCGCGAGATGGCCGCGGTGCTCACCCGTCGGGCGCTCGCCCGGGCCAAGGAGGGCGCATGATCACGGTCACCCTGACGGTGAACGGCCGGACCTGCCGCGCCGAGTGCGAACCACGGCGGACGCTGGCCGATTTCCTGCGCCACGACCTGGGTTTCACCGGGGTGCACGTCGGCTGCGAACACGGTGTCTGCGGCTCGTGCACGATCACCCTCGACGGCGCGAGCGCGCGGGCGTGCTGCCTGCTGGCGGTGCAGGTGGACGGGTCGGAGATCGTCACGGTCGAGGGCCTGGCGTCGGAGGGCGAACTGCATCCGCTGCAGGAGTCGTTCCGGAAGCACCACGGGCTGCAATGCGGCTTCTGCACGCCGGGGATGCTCGCGACGGCGACGGAGCTGCTGAAGGAGAACCCGGACCCGACGGACGCCGAGATCCGGCAGGCGATTTCGGGGAACCTGTGCCGGTGCACCGGATATCAGTTCATCGTGGACGCCGTCCGGGACGCGGCCCGGTGTTCAGGCCTCGTGAGTGGCAAGGACGGTTAGAACCGTCCTTGCCA
>NZ_JBHXIB010000053.1:12544-51972 GCF_042723975.1 Amycolatopsis sp. NPDC058340
ATCTTTTCTGGGGGGCCGGGGGGGGGCCGGGGGCGGGGTGTCCCGCCCTCGTGTGGGCCAGGCGGTTAACCGTCCTTGCCACTCACGAGGCCCGCATGCACTTCGGGTTCAGCCGACGATGTCGATCTCGAACTCGACGTTCGAGCTGTATTCGAAATCGGCCCACACCGCGCCCGGCAGGTGGTACCGCCGGTGCGAGACCGTCTTCGGGTTGAATCCGGGCGTCTGCATGGGATTCCCGCCGACGCCGACCTTGTCGCTGCCCCAGGCGTAAATGTTGCCCTGCCAGACGGGCGCGTCGGTGATGCCGTCCCCGTCGACCCGCGGGCGGACGATGATCGCGGCCGTCTCGCTCCCGGAGAGGAACAGCCGCACGGACGTGACGGACGGGCTGGCCGGAATGGTCCTGCGTTCCATGAGTTCTGTCGTCGCCTTCCGTTTCGGGGCGGCACCGCCGCCGGCCAAGTGGGCGTTCGTGTAGGACTCGTTGAGATCGACGGCGCTCGCGCGGATGCCGGGGATGTGGCCGGCGTCCGAATACTGGTGGATGTCGTACCGGCCCGCGGCCGGATCGGGTTTCGCGCCGTAACGCGCGATCCAGATGACGAGGTCCCGCACGCCGAACTGGTCGGGACGCAGCATCTTGGCGAGCGAGTTGTTCATGTAGATGCCAGGCCGGAAGCCGTGCCCCGCCACGCGGTTGCAGAACCTGATCGAGAAGTCCCGCTTGCGTGAGTCGGGGATGTTCGGCGTCCCCGACCCCGGCGGGTTGTCCTCGAGGTCGAGCATCGGGACACATCCGGTCGCCCCGAGGCGCCGGACCTCCCCGATCAGCACGTCAGCCTGTGCCTCCGGCGAAGGACTCGCCTGGGCGTAGTGATAGCCCCCCACCGGGATCCCGACGGATCTCGCGCCCGCCACCAGCGCGTCGCCGGTGTTGCGGCCGCCGTTCGGGAGGCCGCCGCCGTCGCTGAGCTTGACGAAGACGAACGTCACGCCGTGGTTCTTGACGGCCTGCCAATTGGTAACGGATTGAAAGCGACTGTAGATATCTATTCCCAGCGCCATCGTTACAGCCTGACGGGTGAACCAGTTGGACAAAAGAGCCTAGTGGGCGATAACTGGTTCGCCCGGTTCGCCCTTTCGGGCGGCACCTCCGTGGCTGACGCGGCTCACCCATGCCCGTACTGTGACAGCCATGGCGTCTCGAAGCCCCTTTCGCTGGCTGACCAGGTGGGCGGACTGGTTCGAAGAGCGCGGCGTCTACGTCCCGGGCGAGGAGAGCCGGGCGGTCGATCCGATGCGTGATTTCGGCTGGCTGATCGTGGCCTGGGTGTCCGGTCTGGCGATCTTCATCCTGTTCTTCGCCTTCGCCGTCTGACCCGCCGCGGATGTGCCATCGACGTGACGGCTGTCACTAGCCGTACCCTTCCGATCACGGATCGGCCACGGCTGTACACCAGGTGCGCCTCAACCCGGCCGTGCCGCTCCTCTCGGCTGCGGAAGACCGTCACCCTGGACTCTTCGGCACTAATACCTACCTCGAACGGCCCACCCGCACCTCCGACTGGAGTAACCGCACATGGCGCCCCCGCGCACCCCGAAGCTCCTCATCGCCGCCTGCTCGCTGATGCTGGCGGCCGCGTGCGGGGTTCCGGCACCGGAAAAGGGTGCCGCCGTGCTCGGTGCGGACGCCCCGGCACAGGGTTTGGCCGCGACGCACGCCGAAGGCGATCTGGCGTTCGGCGCCCCGCACCGGTTCGCGACCGGGGTCACGATCTCCGTTTCCGCGCCGAGGTCGTTCCGCCCCAGCGCGTCGGCGTATCCGCAGAGCCCGCGCGCGGTGGCCTTCGGCATCGAGGTGACGAACGCGGGCGACGGCACGTACCGGCTCTCCGGCCTGTCCGTGACCGGCGAGGTCGACGGGGAGACCTCGTCGGTCAAACAGGTAGTCGACCCGGTGCAGGGATACAACGGCGTCGCGGACGCCGGCAAGGACGTGGCGCCCGGCCGGTCGGTCCACCTGAACCTGGCGTTCGCCGTTCCGGACAGGCCGGTGAGGCTGCGCCTGCAGGTGCGGCCGAGCCCGTCGGAGCCCGTCGCCGCGAAGTACTGCGGACAGGTCTGACGCCGCCGGTTCGCTACCGTGTGCGTCATGACCGAGCAGCGACTTTCCCCCGGCGACAAAGCGCCCGACTTCACCCTCCCCGACAGCGAGGGCAACGACGTCAAGCTCAGCGACTTCCGCGGCAAGTCGGTCGTCGTGTACTTCTACCCGAACGCCGGCACGCCGGGTTGCACGAAGCAGGCGTGCGACTTCCGGGACAGCCTCGCGCAGCTCAACGACGCCGGCTACCAGGTGCTCGGCATCTCGCCCGACAAGCCCGCGAAGCTGGCGAAGTTCGTCGAGGCGGAGGGGCTGACCTTCCCGCTGCTGTCCGACGAGGAGAAGACGGTCCTGAAGGCGTACAGCGCCTTCGGCGAGAAGAAGAACTACGGCAGGGTCTACGAAGGCGTCATCCGCTCGACGTTCGTCGTCGACCCCGAAGGCAAGATCGCGGTGGCGCAGTACAACGTGCGGGCGACGGGCCACGTCGCGAAGCTTCTCCGGGACCTTTCCCTGGCGTAAAGCCTCGTGAGTGGTAAGGACGGTTCTAACCGTCCTTACCACTCACGAGACTCAACCCACCAACTTCCTGAGCTCCGACACCAACGCGCGCAACGCCTTCCCCCGGTGCGACAAACCGTCCTTTTCGGACGGTTCCAGCTCCGCCGATGTCCGCGTCTCCCCTTCGGGCACGAAGATCGGGTCGTATCCGAATCCGTTGGCGCCACGGCGTTCCCGGATCAGCGTGCCGCGCCATTCCCCGCGCACCACGGTTTCGTCGCCACCCGGGACGACCAGCGCGGCCGCGCAGACGAAAGCGGCGCCCATCCGCTCGTCGGGCGTGTCGGACAGCTGCGCCAGCACGAGATCCAGGTTCGCCTCGTCGTCGCCGTGCTTGCCCGACCAGCGCGCCGAGAGCACGCCCGGCATACCGTTGAGCGCGTCGACGGTGATACCCGAATCGTCGGCGATGGCCGGAAGACCGGTCGCGGCGGCCGCGTCCTGAGCCTTCGCGAGCGCGTTGCCTTCGAAGTCCGGAGCGGTTTCGGGTGCTTCGGGGAACTCGGGGACGTCGGCGAGGCCGATGACCTCGACGCCCTCGATCCCCTCCGTCACCAGGATGCGCCGGAGCTCGCCGAGCTTCTTCGCGTTACGGGTGGCGAGGAGCAGCTTGGTCACTTGGCGCCCTTCTTCTTGTCGGGGCGCGGCTCGGGGAGTTCGCCGGGGTACGGCAGCGCGAGCGCTTCGGTCTGCAGACGGGTCAGTTCTTCGCAGCCCGCGAGCGCCACGTCCAGCATGCTGTCCAAAGTGGACCGGGCGAAGGTGGCGCCCTCGCCGGTGCCCTGCACCTCGATCAGGGTGCCGGCGCCGGTGGCGACGACGTTCATGTCGACCTCCGCGCGCGAGTCCTCTTCGTAGGGCAGGTCGAGACGCACCCGTCCGTCGACGACGCCCACGCTCACCGCTGCCACCGAAGACGAAAGCGGCTGCGGGTCGGCGAGGCGGCCCGCCGCGGCGAGCCAGGTGACGGCGTCGGCGAGGGCGACGTAGCCGCCGGTCACCGCGGCCGTGCGGGTGCCGCCGTCGGCCTGGATGACGTCGCAGTCGATGACGATCGTGTTCTCCCCCAACGCCGCCAGGTCGATGCAGGCGCGCAGGGACCGGCCGATCAGCCGGGAGATCTCGTGCGTGCGGCCGCCGACGCGGCCCTTGATGGATTCCCGGTCGCTGCGGGTGTTGGTCGCAGACGGCAGCATCGCGTACTCGGCGGTGACCCAGCCGAGGCCGGAACCGGCCCGCCAGCGGGGGACGCCTTCGGTGACGCTCGCCGCGCACAGCACCCGGGTGTCGCCGAATTCGATCAACACCGATCCCGCGGGCCACCGCTGGAAACCGCGGGTGATCTTGATGTCGCGAAGCTGGTCGTCGTTCCTGCCGTCTTTTCTCGCCACGGCCGCCACTCTAGAACCCCGCGTCAGAGGTCGTAGACGGCGCCCTGCTCGACCAGCTCGGCGGCGGGGAACGCGACGGCCGCCTCGGCGAGCACGGCGTCGCGGTCGGTCCATGGCGCGACATGGGTGAGCAGCAGCCGCCCCGCCCCGGCCTTGCGTCCCAGCTCGCCCGCTTCCTTACCGGACAGATGGACGCCGGCGGGCCGGTCGGGAGAGTCGGTCCACGACGCTTCGGACAGCAGGACGTCGGCGCCGCAGGCGAGATCGGTCAGGGTGTCGCAGACGCCCGTGTCACCGGTGTACGCGAGGGTTTTGCCGCCGTGCGCGAACCGCAGGCCGAACGCCGGGGTCGGGTGGTCGACGGGGACCGCGGTGACCTCGAACGGCCCGATCTCCATGGGCTCCGGCCGCAGCGCCTCGAAGGCGAAGACGTCGGAAAGATCGGTGGTCGCCCGCTCCTCCTCGTTCGCGGCGTACGCGTGGGCGAGCCGCTCGTGCACGTCCGAGGGCCCGTACACCGGCAGCCGCCGCGGCCTGGCCGGATACGGCAACGCCGGATGGTAGCGGCGCAGCACGGTCAGCGCGCTGACGTCGGCGCAATGATCGGGATGGAGATGCGAAAGGATCAGCGCGTCGAGGTCGAACGGGTCGCGCAGGGCCTGCAGCCTGGCCAGCGTCCCGTTGCCGAGTTCGAGCCCCAGGACGAACCCGTCCGCCTCGAGCAGATAGCCGGACGCGGCGGCGTCGGGCCCGGGGATGCTGCCGGAGCAGCCGAGGATCGTGAGACGCACTGTGACACCTTAAGCACGGAATCGGCGATTTTAGGCGCTGGTGGGAGCCAGCACACCCGGAGCGAAGCCCATGAACCGCTGAGCGAGCCTGGTGAACGGTTCGGCGGATCCGGTGGCGACGAACTCGTGCCGCGGCGGGGTGTCGCGCTCGGCGAGGAGATCGGCTTCGGTGAGGACGCGCACGAGGTCACGCGCGGTCTCCTCGGCGCTGGACACCAGCGTGACGTCCTGGCCCATGACGATCTGCAGCACCCCGGACAGCAACGGGTAGTGCGTGCAGCCCATGACCAGCGTGTCGACCTGCGCGTCCAGCAGTGGTTCCAGATAGCCCTGTGCGAGCCCGAGCACCTGGCGCCCGGTGGTGATCCCGCGTTCGACGAAATCCACGAAGCGCGGGCACGCGACGCTGGTGATCTCGACGTCCTGCGCGGCGTTGAAGGCGTCGTCGTAGGCGCGGGACCGGACGGTTCCTTCGGTGCCGATCACGCCGATACGCCCGGAACGCGTGGCCGACACGGCCCGGCGCGCGGCCGGGAGGACGACCTCGATCACGGGGACGTCGTAGCGCTCCCGCGCGTCGCGAAGGCAGGCGGCGGAGGCGGTGTTGCAGGCGATGACCAGCGCCTTCACCCCGCCTTCGACGATGTCGTCCAGCGCTTCCAGCGCGTACTGGCGTGCCGTCGCGATGGGAAGCGGGCCGTACGGGTTGCGGGCGGTGTCGCCGACGTAGCGCAGCTGCTCACCGGGCAGCTGCTCCAGGATCGCCCTGGCGACGGTGAGCCCGCCCACTCCGGAATCGAAGACGCCGATCGGGGCGTCGGCGCTCGGCTTGGTCACCCGGCGAGGCTACCGGGGCCGGTCGCTTTCCTGGCTTGGGACCTGTCGGCGCGCGCCATCAACCAGGCCGCGAAGACCCCGGACAGCGCGCCGAACAGGTGACCCTGCCAGGAGACGCCCGGGTCGCCCGGAAGCAGTCCCCAGAGCATCCCGCTCCAGATGCCCAGCAGCACCACGGCCACCAGGATCTGCCCGACGGCGCGGTTGAAGATGCCCCGGACCAGCAGGAACGCGAGCCAGCCGAAGGCGACGCCGGACGCTCCGACGGTCACCGTGCCGCCTGGCGCGATCAGCCACACGCCGAGGCCGGAGAGCACCCAGATGATCGCGGTGACCAGCACCCACCGGCCGATACCCGCGGACATCGCGAGGAAGGCGAACACCAGCACCGGGACGGTGTTGGAGAACAGGTGCCCCCAGCCCGCGTGGAGCAGCGGCGCCCAGAGCACGCCGTCGAGATCGGAGATCTCACGGGCGACGATCCCCCCGCTCTGGTCGAGGTCGGCGGGCAGCACGACGTCGACCAGCTCGACCAGGTAGAGCAGCGCGGTGAAGGCGAGCGCCACGATCGCGGCGGCCCTCGGGTTCGGCGGCAGGACGCGTTTGGCCGGATCCGCACCGGACGACTCGCTCGCCGGGACCGGCTGGGGAGGCAATGTGGTCACCTCCCCAGGCTACGACGCGGATCGGCGGGATCGCCTCCGTGAGAACCCTGATTTGTCGGTGGTGCCCGCTACGGTCGATCACATGGGGTTCCCTTCTTCCGAGCACGTGAACGTGCCCGCCTACCTCGCGCGACTCGGCCTCGAGCACGAGCCGCCGAGCGTCGACGCCCTTTTCCGCCTGCACAAGGCCCACGTGGAACGTGTGCCGTACGAAGATTTCGAAGTCCAGCTCGGCCGGGTGACCTCGCTGGATCCGGCGGTGTCGTTCGGCCGGATCGCCGCCGGCCGCGGTGGCTACTGCTATCACCTCAACGGCGCGTTCTCGGCCCTGCTGCGGGCGCTCGGCTACCAGGTCACCCGGCATCCGAGCGGCGCGCAGATGCCGGGCGCGCCTGCCGGGATCCACCTCAACCACCTGGCGCTGACGGTCACCGGCCTGCCGGAGACACCCGGCGTCGGCTGGCTGGTCGACGTCGGCCTCGGCGACGGCATCCACGAGCCGCTCCCGCTGCGTGAGGGCGAGTACAAACAAGGCCCGCTGGTGTTCCGGATCCGGCCCTCGGAGGTCACGCCCGGTGGCTGGCGGTTCGACCACGACCCGCAGGGCAGTTTCCTCGGGATGGATTTCGCGCCGGAGACGGCCGTGATGGCCGACTTCGCCGAGAAACACGTCGAGCTGTCGACGTCGGAGGATTCCGGCTTCGTCCGCACGCTGGTGGTGCAGCGGCGCGACGCGGAGGGAGTGGATTCGCTGCGCGCGCTGACCTTGAGCGGCCTGCCGGGCGGCAAGACCGTACTGGAGTCACCGGCCGAGTGGTGGACGGCGATCGAGGACGTCTTCGGCGTGGCTCGCGGCGGATTCACCGGTGAAGAACAAGACAGGCTGTGGCGGCAGGCGGTCGCCCAGCACGAACGTCACACCGAGGGAGGGAGTGAGGCCTTGCCCAGCGCGTAGTCCACGGCCGCTTCGGCGTGCAGCCTCGTCGTGGGGAAGGTGGGCACTGAGCTGTCTTCAGGGCCCACGAGCAGCTCGATCTCCGTACAGCCGTAGATGACGCCTTCCGCGCCCGCTTCGACGAGCCTCGCGATGACTTCGCGGTACCGCTCGCGGGAGTCCTCGGTGACCACGCCGTGGACGAGTTCGTCGTAGATGATCCGGTGCACCGTCTCGCGGTCTTCCTCGTCCGGCACGAGCACGTCGAGGCCGTGCGCGGCGAGGCGTTCGCGGTAGAACGGCTGGGCCATGGTGAACCCGGTGCCCAGAAGCCCGGCGCGCTCGATGCCGGCGGCCTTGATCGCGACGGCCGTGGTGTCGGCGAGATGCAGGAGCGGGACGCCAAGACCGTCGGCGAGCCGGTCGGCGACCTTGTGCATCGTGTTGGTGCAGAGGACGACGAAGTCCGCTCCGGCGGCCTCGAGCGCGCGTGCGGCGCGGTTCAGCTCCTGTCCGGCGTCTTCCCAGCGGCCCTCGGCCTGCATCGCTTCGATCTCGGCGAAGTCCACGGAGTACAGCACGGCGCGCGCGGAGTGGTACCCGCCACGCAGCTCACGGACGCGCTCGTTCACCAGCCGGTAGTACTCGGCCGACGATTCCCAGCTCATGCCGCCCAGTAATCCGATGACCTTCATGGCCACCATCGTGCCAGTGCGAGCGGTTCACGATGGGCCTCGTGAGTGGCAAGGACGGTTAGAACCGTCCTTACCACTCACGAGGCCCGAGCACGGGAGTCAGGCCCAGAGCTGCCCATCGAGCCGCTGAGCCGCTTCGTCGAGCGACCCGGAGTACGCGCCCGTCGAGAGGTACTTCCACCCCGCGTCGGCGACCACGAAGGCGACATCGGCGGGCTTCCCCGCGGCGGCGGCCTTCTCGGCGACGGCCAGCGCGGCGTGCAGCACGGCACCGGTCGAGATCCCCGCGAAGATGCCTTCGTGCTCCAGCAGCTCACGTGTCCGGCGAAGCGCGTCGTACGCGCCGACGGAGTACCGGCCGTTGAGCACGCTCGCGTCGTAAAGCTCCGGGACGAACCCCTCGTCGAGGTTCCGCAGGCCGTACACCAGCTCGCCGTAGCGCGGTTCGGCCGCGATGATCTGCACGTCCGGCTTCGCCTCGTGCAGGTAGCGCCCGACGCCGACCAGCGTGCCGGTGGTGCCGAGGCCGCCGACGAAATGCGTCAGCGTCGGCAGGTCCTTGAGCAGTTCGGGCCCGGTTCCGCGGTAGTGCGCGTCGGCGTTGGCCGGGTTGCCGTACTGGTAGAGCATGACCCAGTCCGGGTTGGCCTCGGCGAGCTCCTTCGCCCGGCGCACGGCCTCGTTGGACCCGCCGGCGGCCGGGGAGAAGACGATCCGCGCGCCGTACGCCTGCAGCAGCTGCTTGCGCTCGGTGGAGGTGTTCTCCGGCATCACGCACACGAGCCCGTAGCCCTTGAGCTTCGCGGCCATGGCGAGCGCGATCCCGGTGTTGCCCGACGTCGGCTCCAGGATCGTGGAGCCGCGCCGGAGCGTGCCGTCACGCTCGGCGGCCTCGATCATCGCCAGCGCGGGGCGATCCTTGATCGAACCGGTCGGGTTGCGGTCCTCCAGCTTCGCCCACAACCGCACGTCGTGGGTGGGCGAAAGCCGGGGAAGGCCGACCAGCGGGGTGCCGCCGAGCGCGTCGAGCAGCGACTCGAAGCGAGCCATCGATCAGCCACCGGCCACGGCGGGCAGGATGGTCAGGGTGTCGCCGTCCTTGACCTCGGCCTCGAGACCGCCGGAGAAGCGGACGTCCTCGTCGTTGACGTAGACGTTGACGAAGCGGTGCAGCTTCTCTTCCTTGACCAGGCGGGCCTTGAGGCCGCCGTGGCGGGACTCGATGTCGTCGATCACCTCGAGCACGGTCTTGCCGGTCGCCTCGACGGACTTCTCGCCGCCGGTGTGCGTACGCAGGATGGTCGGGATGGACACGGTCACGGCCATGGTTTTCTACCTCCGGTGGGTTCTCTGCAACGCAGACGTTCGGGCCGGTCCGGGTTATTCCCGGACGTGGCTGGTTCAGCCGATGATCTCGACGGGCTCCTCGGTGATCTCCCCGTCCACGATCCGGTACGACCGGAACTGGTGCGAATCGGGGTCCTTGGTGGAAACGAGCACGTAGTGCGCGTCGGGTTCCGAGGCGTACGAGACATCGGTGCGGGACGGATAGGCGTCGGTCGCGGTGTGCGAGTGGTAGATGACCACCGGCACCTCGTCGTTGGCGTCCATCTCGCGGTAGAGCTTGAGCAGATCACCCGAGTCGAATTCGTAGAACGTGGGCGAACGCGCCGCGTTCAGCATCGGGATGTAGCGCTCGGGGCTGTCCGATCCCTCGGGACCGGCGATCACCCCGCACGCCTCATCGGGATGGTCACGACGGGCGTGGGCGACGATCTCGTCGACGAGTTCACGGCGGATCCGGAGCACGTCGCCCATCTTAGGTGCTGGACAGAGCCGGTCCATACTCTGAGATTGCCGCCACTCGGCACCTCGCCGGTCAGGAGAAGGCTTCGGGCCACACGTCCCGGTACGCGCGCATGTCACCCGCCGAAGTGGCGGAGAGCACACCGTGCACCATCGCCCGCCCGAACACCCGGGCGGCCGCCGAGCAGAGCTTGTCCAGCACCATCGCGCGCCGCGCGGCCGCGACGGGGCCCGCGCCACCGGGCAGCTCCCGGTCGCCGGTCGCCAGCGCGAACACCGTGTCGCCGTCGAACATCGTGTGCGCGGGCCGCACCGCCCTGGCGAGGCCGTCCTGAGCGGCCACCGCGAGCCGCCGCGCCTCCGCCTTGGAGAGCGCCGCGTCGACCGCGACCACGCCGATGGTGGTGTTGAGCCCCGCGGCTTTCGCCTCGACGTCGCCGGGCCGGTCGGGCCAGCGGACGCCGAACTCGCCGTCGACCTCGTGATCCGCCGCGTACGCGCGGCCGGTCGAGAGATCCACGGCTTCGCCGGCGGCGTTCACCGCGGCGACGACGCCGACGGTGAACTCCCCGACCTTCTCCGAAGCCGACCCGATCCCGCCTTTGAGTGATCCGGCCTTCGCCCCGGCGCCCGCGCCGACGGTCCCCGACGGCACCGGGCCGTCCTTCGCCGCTTGGCACGCCGCGTAGCCGAAGGAGGCGTCCGGCCGGTTTCCCCAGTCACTTCGCGGCAGGTCGAACAACACCGCGGCGGGCACGATCGGCACCACTTCGTACGGCTGGGTCCCCACCGGGATGCCCTGGTTCCGCTCGGCGAGCCAGCGCATGACACCGTCCGCGGCGGCCAGGCCGTACGCGCTCCCGCCGGACAGGCAGATCGCGTTGACGTGCTGGACCAGGTTCTCCGGCTCCAGCAGGTTGGTCTCCCGCGTGCCGGGCGCGCCGCCGCGCTGGTCGACGGCCCCGACGGCGCCGCCGGGCACCAGCACGACCGTCGTCCCGGTCGCCCAGCCGTCGCCAACCCGCTCGTGGTGCCCGACCAGTACGCCGGGAACGTCGGTGATCACGACGTCAGCGACTGGATGAGGGTCTCCTGCACCCACGTCAGCCAGTGGTAGACGCCGAGATGCGGCGCGCGCGGATCGTCTTCGGGCAGTTCGTCGGGCATGTCCTCGGTGACGTCGAGCGCGGTGCCCAGCGCGAGGCGGACGTCGTTGAGCGCGCCCAGCCACGCGTCGGCCTGCTCGAAGGTCAGCCGCACGTTCCCGCCGTCACGCGGCAGGGTGTCCAGCACGATCTTCGCGACGCCGACCTTCTTGTCCAGCAGCTCCGGCTCGTGGATCGACCGCATCGCGGCGGCCGAGTCGATGTCCTCACGGGTGGGGTTGTCCGGGTCGAGTTTGTGGAAGTCCGGCAGCAGCCGCGAGAGCACCGGGTCGTCCGGCGATTCGGTCGGGC
This sequence comes from Amycolatopsis sp. NPDC058340, assembly GCF_042723975.1. Lineage (NCBI taxonomy): Bacteria > Bacillati > Actinomycetota > Actinomycetes > Pseudonocardiales > Pseudonocardiaceae > Amycolatopsis > Amycolatopsis sp. NPDC058340. The sequence goes on from NZ_JBHXIB010000053.1 coordinate 23,789, forward strand.
CGGTGCGGATCCCGGTCAGCTCCGCGAGCTCGTCCTGCGGCGCCTCCTCGGCGCGCGCGGTGAGCATGTCCTCCAGCTGGCTGACCAGACCGCGCAGCACCGCGGCCTCCTGCTGCTCGAACCCGGCGACGATGGTCTCGCCCTTGCGGCGCCATCCGTTCATGAAGGCTGCTCCATGGTGGCCCAGAGGCCGGCCGCGTGGAGTTTCGCGACGTCGGTCTCCACCTTCTCCTTGGAACCGGACGACACGATCGCCTTGCCCTTCTGGTGCACGTCGAGCATCAGCTTCGTCGCGTGGTCCCGGCTGTAACCGAACAGCTTCTGGAACACGTACGTCACATACGACATGAGATTCACCGGATCGTTCCAGACGACCGTCCGCCAGGGTTTGTCCTCAGAGACGACCTCTACTCCCTGTGGATCAACCTGCGTCTGCTCGGATGCGACAGGCGTGGACATGCACTCCATGGTGTCACGGGCCGGTTCCGGTATGGGCTGGCAGGTCCGGCCATGTGGGTGAATAGGCTGGTGTCATGGGTTTCCCCGAGGCGGCCACTGGCGCCAGCACCGCGCTGCTCACCGACCACTACGAGCTGACCATGCTGGCCAGCGCCCTGTCCGACGGGACGGCGGACCGGCCGTGCGTCTTCGAGGTCTTCGCACGTCGTCTGCCCGATGGCCGCCGCTACGGCGTCGTCGCGGGCACCGGGCGGGTCCTCGACGCGATCGCGGACTTCCGGTTCACCGACGCCGAGCTGAGCCAGCTGGAAGCGACGGCCGTTGTCGACGACGCCACCCTTTCGTGGCTCGCGGACTACTCCTTCTCGGGGAACGTCGACGGCTACCCCGAGGGCGAGCTGTACTTCCCCGGCTCCCCGATCCTGACCGTCACCGGTTCCTTCGGCGAGGCCGTCGTGCTGGAGACACTGATCCTCTCGATCCTCAACCACGACAGCGCGATCGCGTCCGCGGCGGCGCGGATGTCGGGTGCCGCGCACGGCAGGCCGATCATCGAGATGGGCGGCCGCCGCACGCACGAGTACGCCGCCGTCGCCGCCGCGCGGGCCGCGTACCTCGCCGGCTTCGCCACGACGTCCAACCTCGAAGCCGGGCGCCGCTACGGCATCCCGACGCGGGGCACCGTCGCGCACGCGTTCATGTTGCTGCACGACAGCGAAGAGGCCGCGTTCCGCGCGCAGGTGGACAAGATGGGCGCCGACACCACCCTCCTGGTGGACACCTACGACATCACCAAGGGCATCGAAACGGCCGTCCGGGTGGCGGGCACCGAACTCGGCGCGATCCGCATCGACTCCGGCGACGTGGGCCCGCTGGCACGCAAGGCCCGCGAGCAGCTGGACGCCCTCGGCGCCAAGGACACCCGCATCGTGGTGTCGGGCGACCTCGACGAGCACGCGATCGCGGCGCTGCGGGCGGAACCCGTCGACGCGTACGGCGTCGGGACCTCGGTCGTCACCGGCTCGGGCGCGCCGACCGCGGGGATGGTCTACAAGCTCGTCGAGGTCGACGGGAAACCGGTCGCCAAGCGCAGCGCGCACAAGGAATCCCGCGGCGGACGGAAATCCGCGCTGCGACGGCACCGCGAGACCGGCACCGCCGTCGAAGAGGTGATCTGGACGGCCGCCTCGCCGGTCCCGGAACGGGGACCGAACGACCACGAATTGCAGATTCCGCTGGTCCGGGACGGCCGGACGGTGGATGATTTGCCCACGCTGGACGACGCGCGCCAGCGGCTTCGGCGGGCGCTGGTGAGCCTTCCGTGGGAAGGCCTCAAGCTCTCGCACGGGGAGCCGGCCATCCCGACCGTATTCGTCTAAAAGAGACTCAGGAGCAACACATGGGGACCGCCTTGATCGTGGTCGATGTGCAGAACGACTTCTGCGAGGGCGGGTCGCTCGGCCTGCCCGGTGGCGCCGCCGCCGCCGAAGCGATCTCCAAGCAGGCCGCGGAGGGCGGGTACGCGCACGTCGTCGCCACTCGCGACTACCACATCGACCCGGGCGACCACTTCAGCGAGACGCCGGACTTCAAGGACAGCTGGCCGCGGCACTGCGTCGCGGGCACCTCCGGCGCGTCGTTCCACCCCGCGCTCGACGTGGTCCCGATCAGCGAGGTCTTCTCCAAGGGTGAGTACAGCGCCGCGTACTCCGGCTTCGAAGGCAACGCGCGCGACGGCAAGACGCTCGACGCGTGGCTGAAGGAGCGCGATGTCACCGAGGTCGACGTCGTCGGCATCGCGACGGACTTCTGCGTCCGCGCGACGGCGCTCGACGCGGCGAAGGCGGGCTTCAAGGTCCGGGTGCTGCTGGACCTCACGGTCGGCGGTTCGCAGCCGACCGTCGACGCCGCGCTCAAGGACTTCGACGAGGCGGGCGTGACCTACACCGGGAAGGCGCCGGTCCCCGCCGCATGATCCAGCACGACCTCCAGGACACCTTGATCGAAAACCGGCTCGTCGCGATTCTGCGGGCCGCGGACGCGAGCCGGTTCGCCGACGCCGCGACGGTGCTGCAAGCGGCGGGTGTGCGGGTGCTCGAAGCGGCGTTGACCACGCCGGGCGCCACGGACGCCATCGCGACCATCCGGAAGAAACTCGGCGACGACGCGCACGTCGGCGCCGGGAGCGTGCGCGAGGTGTCCGATGTGGACAAAGCGGCGGACGCCGGCGCCACGTTCCTGGTCACGCCGACGGTGAATCCGCTGGTCATGGAGCGCGCGCACGAACGCGGCCTGCCGGTGATCTGCGGCGCGCTGACCCCGACCGAGATCGACCAGGCATGGCGGCTCGGCGCGGCGGCGGTGAAGGTGTTCCCGATCGCCGCCGTCGGCGGGATCGCCTACCTGCGGGCGATCCGGGCGCCGATGCCGGACATCCCGCTCGTCCCGACGGGCGGCGTCCACCTGGCCGAAGTCGCGAAGTACCTCGATTCGGGTTCGATCGCCGTCGCGGCCGCCACGCCGCTGGTCGGTGACGCGCTCACTTCGAGTGGCTCGCTGACGGATCTGGCGGCCCGGGCGAGTGAGTTCGTCGCGGCGGCCGCCAAGTACGTCTCACGCACCTGACGCGTTTCGTCCTCTGGATGCGGTACTTGCGCGTGCAAGGACCGCATCCAGAGGACGAAACGCCGGGCGTCAGGGCTTCTTCTTGCCGTACGGGTCGCAGCGAGCGGTCCCGAGGTAGATGTCGCCCTTCGCCGGTCCGCCGCCCTGCGGGAACAGCTTGATGTGCAGCATGTGCGTCACGAGGCTCCCGTCCGGCGGCGTCGGCGTGACGGTCTCGTTGACCGTGAGCGACGCCAGCGCCGTCCCGCCCTTGCCCCCTGCGATGGTCAGCCGGTAGTTCTGCGGGATGTTCTCCGGCAGCGTGAACCCGGTGACGTCGCCGAACTCGATGTAGCCGAGGCTGCCGTCCTTCGTCGTGCTGCATTTCGCCATGAACGTGCGGACCTTGATCACCGGGCCGCCGAACCTCTTGAGCAGGGTGGTCTCGAATCGCCGCCCGGCCGCCTCGGCGACGGCCACCTCGCCGTTCCGGCCGCAGCGCGACTCGCCGCCGCCGAACCGGGCGAAGTCGCCGGTGGACCCGCCCTGGGTCTTCGCGTTCAGGGGACCGTCGACGTCACACGGCGCCAGCTCGCCGGTCACCACGTGTTCGTCGCCGATCTCCACGTCGAGCGAACCGACCGACGCGGCCGCCGTCGCGGGCGCGGGATCGGCCGACGCGATCGACGGCCCTCCCGTCACCAGCGCCCCGGTCAGCATCGTCACCGACAACAGCCTCGAAACGGGTTTCCTCATATCCGGCAGCCTCCACCAACCGCCTGTCCCGTGCAGGGTCATGCCACCCGGTCGAGTGGATCGTGAGGTGCCCGACATTCGGTCCGCGCTCCGCCATCTGACGTTAACCTCGGTTCACATTCGTGTACTCATAGGAGGTCTGAGTGTCTTCGCTGTCCGTGACCGGCACCCGTCCGGTTCTCGCCGACCTCGTTCCCGGCGCTCTGGTCCGTGACGCGGTCCTGGTCGCCGGTGGTGCCGCCCTGACCGGCGCGGCCGCGCAGATCCTGATCCCGGTGCCCGGTTCGCCGGTGCCGATGACCGGCCAGACGTTCGCCGCCCTGCTGGTCGGCGCCGCGCTCGGCTGGAAACGCGGCGCGCTGTCGATGGCGCTGTACCTCGCCGTCGGCGCGGCCGGATTCGGCTGGTTCCAGAACGGTTCTTCGGGCCTGTACGGCGCGAGCGCCGGCTACATCGTCGGGTTCGTGCTCGCGGGCGCCCTGGTGGGCGCGCTCGCCGGCCGCGGCGGCGACCGCACGCCACTGCGCACGGCGGGGACGATGGTGCTTGGCAACCTCGCCATCTACTCGGTCGGCGTGCCGTGGCTGATGGCGTCGACCGGCATGGGCCTGTCGACCGCGCTCGAGAAGGGTGTCGTGCCGTTCCTGATCGGGGACGCGCTGAAGATCGCCGTCGCGGCGGCGCTGCTTCCGGGCACCTGGGCGCTGGTCTCCCGCTTCCGCAAGGAGTCGTGACCGGCCCTTTCACCGCCCCACGCGCTGCCATGAAAGGTCCCTTCCTCGCGAAATTCGCCAGGAAGGGACCTTTCATCGCACGGGGCGGACGATCTTGACGGTGCCCCCGGCTATCGTCTTGTCCCGTGCCCTCCCGTGCTGATTTCCCCGGTGTCCTCGAACTCCTGACCCACGCGGTCGAGTCCGTGGGCGGTGCCGAGCGCGAGGGCCAGGTCAAGATGGCGGACGCCGTCGGCCGCGCCATCCGCACCGGCGAGCACCTGGCCGTCCAGGCGGGCACGGGCACCGGGAAGTCGTTGGCCTACCTCGTTCCCGCGATCCGGCACGCGGTCGAGAAGGAGGCAACGGTCGTGGTCTCCACGGCCACCATCGCGCTGCAGCGCCAGCTCGTCGACAGGGACCTCCCCCGGCTGGCGAAGGCGCTCAAGAAGCCCCTCGGCCGCGAGCCCACCTTCGCGATCCTCAAGGGCCGCCGTAACTACCTCTGCCTCCACCGGCTCGATTCCGGCGCCCCGGACGAGCCGGAAGACCAGCAGCTGTTCGACCCGTTCGCCGTCTCCCGGCTCGGCAAGGAGGTCACGCGGCTGCGGGAATGGTCGTCCGACACCGAAACCGGTGATCGCGACGAGCTGGTCCCCGGCGTTTCGGACCAGGCATGGCGCCAGGTTTCCGTCACCGCCAAGGAATGCCTGGGCGCGTCACGCTGCCCCATCGGCACGGACTGCTTCGCCGAGCGGTCCCGCGCCGAGGCGGGCAAGGCCGACGTCGTGATCACCAACCACGCCCTGCTGGCGATCGACGCGCTGCAGGGTTATCAGGTGCTCCCCGAGCACGATCTGGTGATCATCGACGAGGCGCACGACCTGGTGGACCGCGTGACCTCGGTGGCGACCGGCGAGCTGACCAGCGGCATGGTCTCCGCCGCCGCCAGGCGCTGCGGGAAGCTGGTCGACGACGAGGTGGCCGACCAGCTGCTGGAGGCGAGCGACGGGCTGGCCCTGATCCTCGACGACCTGCCCTCGGGCCGGATGGACTCGCTCCCGCAGGCCCTCACCGGCGCGATCCCCGCGGTCCGCGACGCCGCGCACCGCTGCCTCACCGCGCTCGGCAAGGACCGCAAGGAGGACGTCGACGAGGCCACCGCCCGCAAGCTGGCGCGGTCGCTGCTCGAAGAGGTCCACGACACGGCGGTCCGGCTGCTCGAAGCCTTCGACGACGACAAGGCGCATCAGCGCGACGTCGTCTGGCTGACCGGGGACCGCTTCTCCACGAACCCGCGCCCGCCCGCGCTGAAGGTCGCTCCGCTGGGTGTCGCCGGCCTGCTGCGGGAGCGCGTCTTCAACCAGCACACGACCATCCTCACCTCGGCGACGCTGACCCTGGGCGGCACGTTCGACACGATGGCCCGGCAGTGGGGTCTCCCGCCCGGCGGGGCCAGGGTCGAGAAGGCACCGGGCGCGGCGACGGACAAGGCCGCCCCCGCCGACACCGACGACGCCGACGGCCCGAAGTGGACCGGCCTCGACGTCGGCTCCCCGTTCGACCACAAACGCAACGGCATCCTCTACCTGGCCAAACACCTGCCGCCGCCGGGCAGGGACGGGTTGCAGCCCTCGACCATGGACGAGCTGGCCGAGCTGATCGAGGCCGCGGGCGGGCGCACGCTCGGCCTGTTCTCCTCGATGCGCGCGGCGAAGCAGGCGACAGAGGAGATGCGGGAGCGGCTCGACCTGCCGATCCTCTGCCAGGGTGACGACGCCACCGGCCTGCTGGTGCAGAAGTTCTCCGAGGACGCGCGCACCTGCCTGTTCGGCACGCTTTCGCTGTGGCAGGGCGTCGACGTGCCCGGCCCGTCGCTCCAGCTCGTCGTGGTCGACAGGATCCCGTTCCCCCGCCCGGACGACCCGGTCTCGTCGGCACGGCAGCGGGCCGTGGAAGCCAGGGGCGGCAACGGATTCCTGACCGTCGCGGCCACGCACGCCGCGTTGCTGCTCGCGCAGGGCACCGGACGGCTGCACCGTTCGGTCACCGATCGCGGCGTCGTGGCGATCCTGGATTCACGGCTCGCCACCGCCCGCTACGGCGGATTCCTGCGCGCCTCGCTGCCGCCGTTCTGGCCGACCATGGACCCGAAGGTCGCCCGTGACGCGCTGCGCCGCCTCGACGCGGCCGCCCCGGCCTGAGTGGCCTGGAACACGGCCGAGTACCGTTAACGGAACGCCGAAGACAGGGAGAACCGGTTGTCCCAGGAGTCGCCCAACGCACAATCCCGGACCGTCAGCGTCGATGACACCGGAGTGCGGCGCCAGCTCGCGGACGGCAGCGAGGAAGCCGTCACGTGGTCCGAGCTGTCCGCGGTGGTGGTCAGAGTGATCCCTGAAGGCCCGTGGAAGGAAGACGTCTTCTTCATGCTCGCCGGCGCCGACGGGAAGGGCACCGCGATCCCCAGCGGCGATCCTGCCGCCGACGCGCTGATCGAGCGGCTGCAGACGCTGCCCGGCTTCGACAACGAGAAGTTCATCGAGGCCATGACCACCGACGCCGACGAGGCGTACGTGGTCTGGAGCGCCGAAGGCCACCCCGCCAAACACTGAGCCCGGCACCTCGTGAGTGGTAAGGACGGTTCTAACCGTCCTTACCACTCACGAGGTCGGGAAGCTCTCCGTGACCGGGATGCCCTTCTTCAGCGTCCGGCTCACCGTGCACAGCCGCTCGATGGCGCGATCCACTGCCGCCGCGAGCGCCTCTCGATCCGCGGCGGGCAGCGAGGACACGTCGACGTCGAAAGCCACGTGGACCGCGTCGAGCTCCGAAGCGTCTTCGCGCCTGTCCGCGGTCACGCCGACCCGGAACTTCGAGTCCTCGCCGATCCGGCGCGTGATGAGGTTCTCGGCGGTGACGGCCGAACAGCCCGCCGCCGCGATCTGCAGCAGTTCGGCGGGCGAGAAGGCGCCCTCGGCGCCCTTGCGGCCGATCACGACCTCGGCACCGCGTTCGTTGCGGCCGACGAAGCGATGCTCGCCGTCGCGCTGGACTTCCAAAGACACGGTTTTCCCTTTCACAGTGGCGGCAGCCGGGGAGCGATCTCGACGGCGAGCCGTTCCGCGGCCGGGCACATCTCCTCCGGCCGCTTGACCTTGTTCGCGACGTAGATCTCCACCGTTTCGATCATGGCACGACCGTCGCCGGTGAACGTCCGGTGCGGGATCTCCGCCTGGCAAGCCTTCCACTCGGCCGAGACTTCGACGAAGGCTTCCCGCGATCCGAGAGCGACGCGCCTGCCGTCGTCTTCGAGCGGCGCCTGCTCCCGCTCGAACCGGATCGTCACCGCCGTCTCGCGGTGGTTCCAGTAGCACTCCCAGTTGCCGAACACCGGATCCGGTTTCGCCGGCCCGCCGACGATCGCCTGGGGCAGCTCACCGCCGAGCGCGCAGGCATCGAGGGTCCCGAGCGAACCCGCGGGGAAAGGGGCGGGACGACGTTCGAGCGGTCCGCGGTTCAGCACCGCGGCGGCGTGCGCGCCGACCGCGTCGACGAAGTCGCACAGGTGCGCGTGCCAATTCTGGACATGCCGGGAATGCACCCAGATCTGGTTGCCGTCCGGCAGCTCGATGGCCCGCTGGCATTTCTCTTCGGTGTCACTCGGCCACTCACGCACCCGCAGCTGCCCGGGCAGGGGCTTCTCCAGCATCGGCGAGCCCGGGATGGTCAATTCGAGCCGGACGTCGACGACGTCCTCTTCGTCCGGGGTCAGCCTCAGCAGGACACCGCAGGCGTTGAAGTTGCCGCTCGCGGTGTCGAGCCGCGGGGTCCCGAGGTGCTTCAGCACGGACGGGTCCACCAGCGCGCAGGGGTCGGCGGTGCGCGGATCCCCGACCGAGTCCATCGGGGTGGGGCCTGCCGCGATCGACGCCGGTTCCCGTGTGGCGTAGAGCAGGCCACCGGTCAGCATCAGCACCGCCGCGACGGCAGCGATCACGACCACGCGCCTGGGCAAGCGGAATCGCCGCATCCGGACGGGACCACCGACGTCCACGACTTCGGACAGCAGTTCGGCGGCGCGGACGGCGCTCGGCCTGCCGGCGGGTTTGCGCCGCAGCAGTTCCGTCAGCGCGGGCGCCAGCCGTCCCGCCCGGCGGATCGGCTCCAGGTTGTACGACGTCGCCCGCCGGAGCTGGACGAACGGCCCCACGCTCGCGTCTCCCCACACCGAGGTGCCTTCGACGGCGGCGAACAGGGTCGCGCCGAGCGAGAACACGTCCGCCGCGGCGCCCGCCTGCTGCCCTTCGGCCATCTCCGGCGCGACGTAGCCGGGAGTGCCGACGTCGAGACCGCCGCCGGTGCGGGTCACCTCCGCCCACTGCGCGATGCCCAGGTCGGTGAGTTTGGCGGTGCCGTCTTCGGCCACCAGGACGTTGCCCGGTTTGAGGTCGCGGTGGACCATGCCCTTCTCGTGCATCGCCGCGAGCGCCGCGGCGAGCTGGACGCCGATCTTGGCCACCTTGCCGGGTGGCAGTGGCCCGTCGGAGTCGATGACGTCGGCGAGGCTGCGCGAGGGCAGGTACTCCATCACGAGCCAGCGATCGTCACCGTCGATCACGGCGTCGAAGACGGTGACCACGTTCGGATGATGCAGGCCCGCGCCGATCCGCGCCTCGCGGCGGATCTGACCGCTGTCCCCGGCCTGCGAACGCTTGAGCGCGACGACCCGCCCGAGGTCCAGATCGGTGGCACGCCAGACCACACCCATACCCCCGGCGCCGATCCGCTCCTCCAAGCGATAGCGCCCGGCGATCAGCCGGTCACCCATGCGGGGAGTATATGAGGCTAAGCCCTTTGGGCTATGACCGTGACGGTTCCGGGATCCACTTCGGTGAACCCGGCATCCCGGACCGCGACGACCCCGTCACGGCGCCACGAGCCTTCGGGATCCTCGACCGGGCACAGTGCCTTCCAGGTCGCGACCGGCGGAGTCCGCACCGAACACCGGAACCCGGTCCGGGCCCACGCGGCCAGCTCGGTTTCGCCCAGCAACGAGGCCAGGATCATCGTCGCGTGCCCGACCTGGGCGGCGCCCTTGCCGACGGTCATCGAGACCTCGGGGTTCAGCAGCAACCGCGGGACGCCGTCCGGCGCGGGCCCCGGCTCGTCGGCGGGCAGTTCGCTCCCGGAGATCTGCAGCCGCGAGACCTCCTTCGGCGTCTCGACGACTCGGCCGGGCAGCAACGCCCGCGCCTCGGCGCCGTCGACTTCGATCGTGATCCCCGGCAGCTCCTGGACCGCCTGCCAATGCGCCCCGCGCGCCCGCCGGGCGACCTTGCGGATCCGGCCGTCGACCCACGCTTTGAGCGGCTCGTGCCATTCGCCGTCCGGCTGGGCGCGTTCGTCGAGACAGACCGCGACCGCAGCCGCCGCGGCGGCCTCCAGCAACGCGGTGCGGGACGGCGGTTCGGCCCGCTCCATCCGCAGGATCACCGGCATGGCGCGGACTTCGGCGGGATCCTCGTCCGAGGTGTCCACCGTGCTCTCCGCGGGAAGGCCGAGCCAGTACGCGTAGCGCGCGGCCAGCGGCTCCAGCACGCTCATGGCCGGGAAAGCTCGAGACCGTCGGCCGCGTCGGCCGCCTCGATCTCGGCCCTGGTGACGCCGAGCAGGAACAGCACGGCGTCGAGGTACGGGTGCGAAAGCGCGGTGTCTGCGACCTCGCGCAACGCGGGTTTGGCGTTGAAGGCGACACCCATCCCGGCGACCGACAGCATGTCGATGTCGTTCGCCCCGTCACCGACCGCGACGCACTGCTCCAGCGAGATCTCGTACTCCTCGGCGAAGCGGCGCAGCGCCGTCGCCTTGCCCGCCCGGTCGACGATGTCCCCGACCACCCGGCCGGTTAGCTTGCCGTCGACCACTTCGAGCTCGTTCGCGGCGGCGAAGTCGAGGCCGAGATCGTCCACGAGGGATTTGATGATCTTGGTGAACCCGCCGGAGACGACCCCGCAGCGGAAGCCCATCCGCTTCAGCGTGCGGATGGTCGTGCGCGCGCCCGGGGTGAGCTCGATGGACGCGGCGACCTCGTCCAGCACCGTTTCCGGCAGCCCTTCCAGCAGCGCGACGCGGCGCTCCAACGATTCGCCGAAGTTCAGCTCGCCGCGCATCGCGGCCTCGGTGATCTCGCGGACCTGCGGTTCGACCCCGGCGTGCGCGCCGAGCATCTCGATGACCTCGCCCTGGATGAGCGTGGAATCGACGTCGAAGACCACCAGGCGTTTGGCGCGGCGGGCGAGCCCGGCCCGCTCGACCGAGATGTCGATCCCGGCCTCGACGGCGGCGTCCGCGAGCGCGGTGCGCAGCGCGGCGTCGGCCTCCGGGGTGTCCTGGGCGAGCGAGGCGTACAGCTCCAGCCCGGTCACCGGGTAGTCGGCGACGCTGCGGATCGAGTCGATGTTGACGTCCAGCGCGGCGAGACGGCGCGCGACGTCGGAGAAGGCCCGCGCGGTCACCGGACGGCCGAGCATCAGCAGGACATGCGTCGAATCCTTCTGGCCGATGGCGAACGGGTCGGCACCGATGGCCGAGCCGATCTTCACCTCGACCTGCATCCCGACCGACGCCATCGCCTGCTCGACGTACTCCTGCAGGCCCTCGGGGTCGCGGTAGACCCCGGCGAGCACGCCGAGCACCAGCTGGCCGCGGATGACGACCTGCTCGACGTCGAGGACATCGACGTCGTGGCGCGACAGCACGGCGAACAGCACCGAGGACACACCCGGCTTGTCGGGTCCGGTGGTGGTGATGAGAACTGGTGTCTGCGTCACGGGGCTCAGTCTCCCTCAGCCGACGACGAAAAAGGCGCGTGCCTTGCCCCTGTGTGAGGCAAGGCACGCGCCGATTCCGCTTATCGGGTCACTTCTCGCTGGAGTTGTCCTCGGAGTGGTCACCCGGCATGGCCGCCTCGGTGAGCACCTGGGACGGCGCCCGGTGGGTGTTGACCTTCTGCTTCCCGAAGAAGCCGATCTCACCCTCCTTGTGGATGCGCTCCATCATGTGCGGATAGTGCAGCTCGAACGCCGGACGCTCGGACCGGATCCGCGGCAGCTCGGTGAAGTTGTGCCGCGGCGGCGGGCAGGACGTCGCCCATTCGAGCGAGTTGCCGTAGCCCCACGGGTCGTCCACCGTGACGATCTCGCCGTACCGGTAGCTCTTGAAGACGTTCCAGATGAACGGCAGCGTCGAGGCACCGAGGATGTACGCGCCGATCGTGGAGATCGTGTTCAGCGTCGTGAACCCGTCGGACTGCAGGTAGTCCGCGTACCGGCGCGGCATGCCTTCGGCGCCGAGCCAGTGCTGCACCAGGAACGTGGCGTGGAAGCCGATGAACGTGGTCCAGAAGTGCCACTTGCCGAGCTTCTCGTCCATCATGCGGCCGGTGATCTTCGGGAACCAGAAGTAGATCCCGGCGAACGTGGCGAACACGATCGTGCCGTAGAGCACGTAGTGGAAGTGCGCGACGACGAAGTAGCTGTCGGACACGTGGAAGTCGATCGCCGGCGCGGCCAGCATGATGCCGGTCAGACCGCCGAAGAGGAACGTGACGATGAAGCCCATCGAGAAGATCATCGGCGTCTCGAAGGACAGCTGGCCCTTCCACATCGTGCCGATCCAGTTGAAGAACTTCACGCCGGTCGGGACCGCGATCAGGAAGGTCATGAAGGAGAAGAACGGCAGCAGCACGGCGCCGGTCGCGTACATGTGGTGCGCCCACACGGCCACCGACAGCGCGGCGATCGCCAGCGTCGCCCAGACCAGGCCCTTGTAGCCGAAGATCGGCTTGCGGCTGAAGACCGGGAAGATCTCCGACACGATCCCGAAGAACGGTAGCGCGACGATGTAGACCTCTGGATGGCCGAAGAACCAGAACAGGTGCTGCCAGAGGATCACGCCGCCGTTCGCGGGGTCGAACACGTGCGCCCCGAGATGCCGGTCCGCCAGCAGGCCCATCAGGGCGGCGGTCAGGATCGGGAACGCCAGCAGGATCAGGATGCTGGTGACCAGGATGTTCCAGGTGAAGATCGGCATCCGGTACATCGTCATACCGGGGGCGCGCAGGCAGATCACCGTGGTGATCATGTTGACGCCACCGAGGATGGTGCCGAGACCGGACACGACCAGACCGGAGATCCACAGGTCGGCGCCGACGCCGGGCGAGTGGATGGCGTCCGACAGCGGGGTGTAGGCGAACCAGCCGAAGTCGGCGGCGCCACCCGGGGTCAGGAAGCCGGACATCACGATCAGGCCGCCGAACAGGTACAGCCAGTACGAGAACGCGTTCAGCCGCGGGAACGCGACGTCGGGCGAGCCGATCTGCAGCGGCAGGATGAAGTTCGCGAAGCCGAAGAGGATCGGCGTCGCGTACAGCAGCAGCATGATCGTGCCGTGCATGGTGAACAGCTGGTTGTACTGCTCCTGCGAAAGGAACTGCTGCCCGGGACGCGCCAGCTCGGAGCGGATCAGCATCGCCATCGCGCCGCCCACCATGAAGAAGGCGAACGACGTGACCAGGTACATGATGCCGATTTGCTTGTGGTCCGTCGTGCGGAACAACCGCAGCAGGTACGAACCCTTAACCGACTCGCGCGCGGGATACGGGCGCGTGGCGATCGGCTTGGGGGCTACGGCCGTCACTCCTGCCTCCAACACTCAAACCTTGTGGTGGTCAATTTGCGGTCGCCGGGCGGGTTCGGGACCCAATCCGGCGGCTAGTGGGGATCGTAGCCCTCACTACCGACAGTCGCGCGCACCGGCTGGCAAGATCGGGCCGTGACCGACGAACACACGCGGGCGGGAGTGGCGGCGGCGGTCGCCGTCGGTGACCGGTTCGGCCTGCGGACCGGCAGTCCCGATGTCCTGCATTTCAAGTCGAATGTGCTGGTGAGACTGGGTTCCGTGGTGGCGCGGGTGCCCGGCACGACACGGCTCGCCAGGTCCTCGCCCGAGGAGTGGCTCGTGCGCGACGTCGAGCTGTCGAGGTACCTCACGGAACGTGATGTGCTCGTCGTCTCACCGACCACGGATCCCCCGGCAGGACCGCATTTCGCGGACGGACTCCCGGTCACTCTCTGGCACTACACGCCGCACGAGCCGGGGCACACGCTGTCGCCGAGCGAGGTGGCGCTTTCGCTCGCCCGGGTGCACGACGCGCTCGCGGACTATCCCGGTGAACTGCCCGAACTCGGGCCCGTCCGCGAACTCCGGACGCTGCTCGACCGGCACGGCGCCGCCATGGGCGGTGCGGCGCCCCGGCTGTACGACGAACTCGAACGGGTCGCGGCGGCGCTCCCGGACGGCGAAGCCCGGCCGCTGCACGGAGACGCCCATCGGGGGAACGTCGTCGCGACGGCGGCCGGGCCGTGCTGGCTCGACTTCGAGGACACCTGGCGCGGGCCGCTCGGCTGGGACCTCGGCGTGCTCTACGCGGAGGCCGGGCGCGCGACTCTGGACGCGTACCCGGCCGGCTTGACGCCTTCGTCACTGGAGCCGTTCATCGCGCTGCGGCGGTTGTTCGAGGTCCCGTGGCGGTTCGTGATCGCGCGGCGGTTCCCGGAGCGGCTCGGCGAGGCGGAAGCCGCCCTCGAGCGCTACCTCTCCTCCCGCGTTTAGTCCTCTGGATGCGGCCGTGTCGTCCAACCAGACACGCGTGTCGTCCGTCGGATCACACGTGCCGTCCAACCAGTCACGCGAAACGGCCAGCCCGTACAAGGAGTCTCGTGAGCTGCCCCGCGCTGCTGCCGCGGCGAAGCCGATGTCGGCGATTGGGGAGGATCGAGGACGTTTCAGTGTCCGGAATCTTCCCCACTCGGCATGACCTTGATCAACCCCCTCGACGATGTAGGAATTGGGACACTCAACGTCCCGATTCCTACATCGTCGGCACCTCGCACGCCGAGCTTCCGGCTCCATCAACCCCCGAGACCCGCGCGACCCTCGACATTCACCGCATTCAGAGGACTAAACGCTGGAAATCAGGAGCTGGGCCGCCACATCGACGCCGTCCGTCCGCACCTCGCCGCCGATCTGCCCGGCCCGCGAGGCGACTTCGGGACGAAGCACCTCGCCCAGAGCGAGCGTCAGCGCTTCGGCCGAGGGCTCCCCCGAGATCGACGTCCCTACCCCGAGCTCTCGGACACGCTGCGCGAAATACGGCTGGTCGAACATCTGCGGCACCAGCACCTGCGGCACCCCGGCCCGGGTCGCCGCCGTGGTCGTACCGGCGCCGCCGTGATGCACGACCGCCGCGACCCGAGGGAACAGCGCCTGCTGATTGACGTCCCCGATCGCGATGCAGTCGGGTTCGTCGTCGATCAGCGCCAGCTCGGTCCAGCCGCGGAACACGATCGCCCGCCGTCCGTGCGCCCTCGCCGCCTCGATCATCGCCTTCGCGATCTCCTCCGGGGCGCGGATGCTCCCGAAGCCGAAGTAGACCGGCGGTTCCCCGTCGTCGAGGAACGCCTCCAATTCCGGCGACAACGGGCTGTGGTCCGGCAGGAGCCAGGCACCGGTCTGGTGGACGTCCAGCGCCGACGGGCCCCGCCACGGCGCCAGCACCGGGTCGGCCGCCAGCCACGGACGCTCGGTGAAGATATGCCCGCGGACGTCGTCCACCGGCGGGAGTCCGAGCTTTTCCCGCTGCACGTTCAGCACACCGCCCCATTGCCCGTTCCACCGTTCCGCGTCGTCCGCCCACAAGACCGGTATCGCGGCATCGGGATCTTTCGGCGCCCATCCCGGGAAAACGGGCGGACGATGGTGCAGCGAAGGCAGCGTTATCGGGCAGTAGGCGGTGAAGAAATACGGAATCCCTTTTCGCTCGGCCACCGAATGGGCGGCGATGTTCAGTGCCATTCCCGCGACGACGGCGTCGCAGCCCTCCGCCACGTCCGGCATCGTCTCGAACTGGTTCACCACCATGGCCTCTGCCATCGCGCGCCGTCCTTCCGGTGTGGCCATCGCCTTGGTCATCGCGGAATCCGGCTTCGCGGTCGACCGCAGTTCCGGCCCCAACGGCGCGAAGGAGATCCCGAGTCCTTCGGCCCATTCACGGAAATCCGGCGGCGCGCAAAGCCGGACTTCCTGGCCGAGTTCCCGCAATCGCACCGCCAGTGCCACCAGCGGCTGTACCTCACCCCTCGTCCCGATAGTGGACAGGAGTACACGCATGGGAATCCCCCTTCGGCAAAAACGTGAAGGCACGAATTGTGCACCGGGAATGGGGGCTTGCCGCAAGCCCTGGGGTCCGCTATACCTTTAAAGGGGCGAGGGGAACGCTCTCTTACGCGGGATACCAGCCCAAGATCGCTTCGACGACTCCGGCCGGATCCTCCAGCGGCGTCAGATGTCCCGCCTCCGGCAGCACCACCAATGTCGCGTCCGGCAGCGTTTCCACCAGGGTGTTCGCCGCTTCCAACGGGGTCAGGCCGTCTTCCTCGCCGACCACGACCAGCGCCGGCACGTCCGCCGAGCGCAGCGTTTCGAGCGAATCGGGCCGGGCGGCCATCGCGCGCGCCGCCCACGCGATGCCGGACGGCGGCTGAGTCGTGATCAGCTCGCGAAGCCGTTCGGCCACTTCCGGGCGCGTCTTCTCGGTGAGCAATCCGGGTGTGACGGCTTCGGGCATCCAGCCTGCGCCTTCCGCTTCCACCCGGGCCGCGACGTCGTGCCGGGCCTGCGCGGCCTCGGGGGTGTCGGCGGTCGCCTTCGTGTCGATGAACACGAGCCCGCCCACGCGTTCCGGCGCGAGGCGCAGCACCGCCATCGTCAGGTAGCCGCCCATCGAACAGCCGCCGAGGACGACCTTGTCGAGCCCGAGCCGGTCGAGCAGCGCGACCACGTCGCGGGCGGCGTCGTCCAGATCCGGCTCCCGGTCCGTTTCCGGCAGCGGGCTGCGGCCGAGACCACGCTGGTCGGGGGTGATCAGCCGCAGGCGTTCCGAGAGCGGCGCGCGGACCGCGTCCCACATCCGGGCGTCGACGGGGAAGGCGTGCAGCAGGACCAGCGGGAGATCGTTCATGGCGATAATTCTGTCGCACCCTCGCGCTACCGTCAGAACCATGCTGACGGAGATCAAGACGGAGAGGCTGCTGCTGCGGAGGCTGCGCGAGGCGGACCGCGAGAACATCGTCGCGCTGCAGGCCGATCCGGAGACGAACAAGTTCAACGGCGTGCCGCACACCGTCGAGGGTGCGCGGGAGCTGTACGACGCCTGGATGAAGCAGTGGGCCGAGCACGGATTCGGCTATCTCACGGTGTCCGCTTCGGACGATCCCGAGGTGATCGTCGGGTTCGGCGGCGTCCGGCATCACGAATGGAACGGCGAGCGCGTGCTGAACCTCGCGTACCGCTTCTGGCCGTTTGCCTGGGGCAAGGGCTACGCGACGGAGATGGCGGCCGCGGTCGTCGATTGGGCCGAGCGGGAGATCCCTGACGTCCCCGTGATCGCCAACATCATGGTGTCCAACGAACCGTCGATCCGGGTCGCCGAGCGGCTCGGCTTCAAGGTCCACACGGAGGAGGAGTTCGAGGGAGCGCCCTCGCTGCACATGCGGCGCTGAGTCACCAGCGGCCAGGGCGGCGCCTGGATCGCGCGCCCCAGCACGCCTTGTGCCAATGGCGGCGGTCGGCGACCCCGCCGGTGTCGTCGGCGGGCCAGGCGACCACATGCGGCGTCCCCTGGCGGATCTCGTGGTCGCAACCGGGACAGCGGTAGTCCTTGGTGGCCTGCGCGCCGGGCACGGTGCGCACCAGCCAGTCGCCGTCGGCGGCGGATTCGGAGCGCGCCCAGCCGGTCGACGCGCCGAGGTCGGGGCGTCCACCGCGTTCGGGCCGGTTACGTCGTGGCACGCCCGAAACGGTATACGGCGGTCCCGGCCGTCCGGCGAGGTAAGCGGCCGGTGTCACGTCAGTTCCGCCTCCAAGCACGCGAGTTACGTCTTCAAGCACGCGAGTTCCGCCTCCAAGCACGACGATGCCGGAGGACGGCACGCGGCGGACTCGGGCCACGGGTGTGTCGTCCGCCTGATCACGGGTGTCGTCCATCGGATCACGCGTGTCGTCCGCCCGATCACGCGTGACGTCCGCCCGATCACGCGCGGCGGAACCGGAACATCCGTGATGGAAGCCGGAACTCGCGTGATCAGAGCCGGAACTCGCGTGATCAGAGGCGGAACTCGCGTGCTTGAAGACGGAACTCGCGTGACTGAAGGCGGAACACGCGAGGTCAGCCGCCGAAGTAGGCGCCCGGCGTCACCCCGACCGCGCGGCGGAAGGCGGCGACGAAGGCGCTCGGCGAGGAGTAGCCGATCCGGCGGGAGACCGCGGTCAGCGGCATACCCTCGGCCAGCAAGGGCAGCGACGCGCGCAGGCGGGCCTGAACCCGCCACGCGCCGAACGTCGTGCGGCATTCGGTGAGGAACAGCCGCGCGAGCGTGCGTTCGCTCGCGCCCGCGTGATGCGCGAAATCCGCGAGGCCGCGGCGGTCCGAAGGATCGGCGATCACCGCCCGCGCGACGGCCAGCGCACGGCCGTCGGACGGCATCGGCACGGTGATCGGCACGACGTCCACCGGTTCGAGCAGGTCGAAGGCGACGGCCTCCGCCCGGCGGCGCGCGTCGTCGCCGAGGTCGGCCGCGCCGAGGTGCTCCAGCAGTTCCCGCAGCAGCGGGCGGACGGCGACGAGGGTCGGTTCGGGCCAGCGCACCGGACATCGGTCCCGGGCGGCGTAGATCCCCCGCAGCACGGTCTGCGCGGTGGCGCCGGTCCGGTGGACGACCCCGGCCGGGATCCAGAGCGCCCGCGTCGGCGGCAGCACCCAGTGCCGCTCGCCGACGTTCACGCTCAGGATCCCCCGCGCCGCCCAGGCGAGCTGGTGGCCGTCGTGTTCGTGCCAGGGGAGCCAGGTGCCGGCGGGCAGGTCCATCTCGCCGAGCACCATCGCCGTGGACATCGGCGGCAGGAGTCCGATATTCGACATCGGTTGGCAGCCTATCGCCTACCGGTCACCGTTAGCTTCGGATTCATGCCGATGAACCTGGTGCACCGCAAACTCTGCAGTTCCGCGCTGTGGGCGAAGGCCGTCGCCGCCGAGATGCCGGGCAACGTCGCCGGCTTCGACCTCGGCGACTCCGTCCTGGAGATCGGACCCGGCTTCGGTGCGACCACTCGCGCGTTGGCCGGGCTCGTCCCCCGGCTCACCGCCGTCGAGATCGACGAGGCCTCGGCGGACCTCCTCAAGCGGGAATTCGACGGCCGGGTGCGGATCGTCCAGGGCGACGGAGCGGCGATGCCCTTCGAGGACGGCGAGTTCTCGGCGGTCGTCTGCTTCACGATGCTTCACCACGTGCCGACCACGGCGTTGCAGGACTCGATCTTCACCGAAGCGTTCCGTGTGCTCCGCCCCGGCGGTGTCCTGCGCGCGATCGACAGCCTGGAGAGCCTGCCGTTCCGGCTCCTGCATATCGGCGACACGATGAACACGCTCGACCCGGTCTCGCTCTGGCCACGGCTCACCGACGCCGGGTTCACCGACATCAAGGTCGATCACGTGCCGAAGCGGAGCGTGAAGTTCTCGGCCCGGAAGCCCGTCTGACCGGCTAAGGGGTTCATAGGGGCTGTCCTGGCGCCAGGCGCCTCCTAGCGTCAGGCGCATGAATCGTCTGTTTCGCGGTATGACGGCGATCCTCGCCGGCACCGCCTTGTTCTCCGGAACGCTCGCCGCCGGTCCGGCCATCGCCGCCCCTTCCAGGGATGGCCTGCAAAAGGCGCTGGACGACGCCGTCGCCGCCGGTGCGCCGGGCGCGTACGCCGCGGTGCTCGACCAGGACGGCGGCTGGTACGGCCGGAGCGGCGTCGGCGACGTCACGACGGGCGGCGCGCCGGACCCCCGCGGCCGGTTCCGGGCGGGCAGCATCACCAAGAGCGTGGTCGCCACCGCCGTCCTGCAACTGGCCGGTGAGGGCGAGGTCGGCCTCGACGACCGCGTCCAGGACCGCCTTCCCGGGCTGCTGCCGTACACCGAGCCGATCACCGTGCGCCACCTGCTGCAGCACACCAGCGGGATCCCGGCGACCGACCGGTGGAACAGCCTCCCGGAGATCGACACGACCCGCTGGCGGCACCAATCACCGGACGAGACCATCCGGCAGGGCACCGAGGGCAAGCCGCTGGCCTTCCCGCCCGGCCAGGGCATGGTGTACTCCAACACCAATTACGCCGTGCTCGGGAAACTCGTCGAAAAGGTCACCGGCGAGGAGCTGAATTCCGTGCTGCAGCGACGGGTTCTCGACAAGGCGGGGATGCGGGACAGCTCGCTCCCCTACCGTTACCCCTACGTCCACCACGCGGCCGCCCGCGGTTACGAACGACTGTACGGCCCCGACGCGCCGCTGACCGACGTCACCGACTACGAGATGTCGCGGTTCTGGGGTTCCGGGAACCTGATCTCCACCGCCGACGATCTGAACCGGTTCTATGGCGCCCTGTTCACCGGCAAGCTCTTCCCCGCGGCGCAGCTCGCCGAGATGCGCAAGACCGTGCCCAGCGGCGTTCCCGGAGTGGACTCGGGCCTGGGCGTCATGCGGCTCCGGCTCCCGCAGGGCTGCGCCGCGCCGGAGGCTTGGGGCTTCAACGGTTCGGTGCCGGGCTACAACACCTGGAGCATGCGGACTTCCGACGGCGCCAGGCAGATCACGGTCGGCGTCACCACGAACCTGTCCTCCGAAACCGCGCGTTCGGCCGTGTTGCGCGCGATGTTCGCCGAGTTCTGCGGCTAGCCGCGCGCGAGGACCAGCGGGACGAGTTGTTCGGCCGGCGTGAGCGAGCCGTGCTGGCCGACCAACGAGGACTCGACGGCCTCCGCCAGTTCCCGCACGAGCCCGAAACGCCCCTTCGCCGCCACGACCACGTCACCGATACGCGGGCGGACCCGATCGGCGACCGGCCCGAACCAGCCCGCCTCGACGGCCTCGTCGCGCGGGAGGATCCACGCCCGGTCGCCGATCACCTCGCGCCAGGCCGCCAGGACGTCGGCCTCCGCGCCCGTTTCGCTGTAGACGTGCCGCGCCCGGACCTCGCCCCCGATGGCCCGGACGCCGCCGAGCAGCGCGGGTGTCTCGTCGATGTCGAGCGCGCCCTCGACGGTCACCATCCCGTGGTCGGCCACCACCGCCAGCAGCGATCCGGCGGGTAATCCGTCCACAATGGACTCCACCAGCCTGTCGACCTGCCGCAGCTGCATCCGCCACGGCGCCGAACCCGGTCCGTAGATATGGCCCAGCATGTCGAGCTCGCTGTGATAACCCCAGCAGAACGCGGGCCGCGCTTCGAGGCAGTGCAGGACGCAGGCGGCCAGGTCGCCGAGCGCGTGGACACCCACATAGCGCGCGCCGGACTGCGTCGCCCGGGTGAGCGCGGTGTCGGCGAACTTCGCCGAAGACACCACGCTGGTCGTGATCCCGGCGGCCGCCGCGCGTTCGAACGTCGTCGGCAGCGGCTGCACCTCGCGCGGCGGCAACGCCCCGCGGAGATCGCCGCCGTCCACGTGGCTGCTCCAGCGCAGCGCGTTCAGGACGCCGGTGCCCGGCACCTCGAAGCTGTACCCGACCAGGCCGTGCTCCCCCGACGCCAGCCCCGTGCCGATCGCGCCGAGACCGGCCGCCGTCGTCGCCGGGAAACCGACCCGCAGCGGCGACTTCGCCAGCTGGGTGAGGACGGGCGCGTCGGCGGCGTGCTCGGCCAGCAGCTCCCAGCCGAGCCCGTCGATGAGCAGGACACAGGCGCTGGACGCCTCCGCCAGGCTCAGCGAATTGGCGAACTCCCCGGCGCCGAGGACGGAAAGCACGGACGGGACGACTTGGCCGAGGTGCGGCACATGCGCCGCGACAGGCAGTTCCACCCGGCCAGCTTGCCATCCCGGCGGCCGGAAGGAGATGGGATAATGGCGGAATGCCGACCTACGCCTACCGCTGCCGCGAATGCGCCGGAACCTTCGAACTGCTGCGGCCGATGAGCGAGTCCGGTGCGCCCGCCCCGTGCCCGGAGGGCCATCAGGACACCGTCAAGCTGCTGACGACCGTCGCGCTGACCGGATCGGCTTCCGGCCCCGCCCCTGTTCCCGCAGGTGGAGGTGGTTGTTGCGGTGGAGGCTGCTGTAGTTGACCCACCCGTTCGGGTGGCGCAACGTGTGATCGCCCGAATGGCGGGTACTCCCTCCCCACCAGTCTGGAAGCTCCAGTGGTGGGAAGGGAGAAAGTCCAGTGGCCACATCAGCACTGGCGGCCGTCGACTTCGGTCAAGGCGTGTCGAGCGCCTGGAGTTCGGTCGCCACCTTCGTCCCGAAACTGCTCGCGTTCCTGGTCATCCTGTTCATCGGCTGGCTGATCGCCAAGGCGCTCTCGAAGGCCGTGAGCATGGTGCTCGAGAAGGTCGGGTTCAACCGGCTGCTCGAACGCGGGGGCTTCAAACAGATGCTCGCGCGCAGCCAGTTCGACGCCTCGGGCATCATCAGCAAGATCGTCTACTACGCGATCCTGCTGATCGCTCTGCAGTTCGCGTTCGGCGTGTTCGGCCCGAACCCGGTGAGCGCGCTGCTCAACGACATCGTCGCGTGGCTGCCGCGCGCCATCGTCGCGATCGTGATCGTGGTGATCGCCGGTGCGGTCGCCAAGGCGGTCAAGGATCTGATCGGCAACGCCCTCGGCGGTGTCTCCTACGGCAAGGTGCTCGCCACCATCGCCTCGGTGTTCATCTGGGGCCTCGGCGCGATCGCCGCGCTGAACCAGATCGGCGTGGCCACCGCGGTCACGATGCCGGTGCTGATCACCGTGCTCGCCACGGTCGGCGGTATCGCCGTCGTCGGTGTCGGCGGTGGTCTCATCAAGCCGATGCAGCAGCGCTGGGAGACCTGGCTCGGCCGGGCCGAGGCGGAGATCCCCGCCGCGAAGGCGCAGGCCGAGGCCTATCAGCGCGGCCGCGAGGACGCCGGCCGCTCGGGTGAGGTGCCGACGGAGCGGACGGCGGTCCACCAGCCGGTGTCCGCCGGGCACCACGCCGTGAACCCGAACGCGCCGACGCAGCACCAGCAGTTCCCGCCCAGCCAGGGTCAGGTGCCGCAGCACCAGGATCCCGGCCAGCGGCCCCCCGGTGGAAACATGCCCCCTCCGCCGGAGTACCGCTGACCTGCAACGGGAGCGGGTGGGGCGTCCGGCCGCCCTACCCGTTCCCGGTCGGCTGGGGACGCCGGTCGTCCATCGTGGCGGCCAGCGAACACACGCCGACCAGCCGCGCGGTCAACCAGTCGCTGGTGGTCCACGCGGTCAGATCGGCCGGAGCCCGGAGCGTCCAGCCCTTGGCCTTCGCCTCGTCGAGCAGCCCGCGCGTGTAGCCGGCGAGCAGGACGACGCCGGCCACCGCCGCCGAGCCTTCGACCCCGACCGCGAGGATGTCGCGCACCGCGGCCGAGTGCTGATCGAAGACGGCCGACAGCCCGGGCACGGCCGCCGCCGCGGCGAGCCCGGCCACGCCGATCTGCTGGTGCAGCCGGGAAAGCGTGCTACGCGCCGAAGATTCCACCCAGGACGAGACCAGATCTTTCACCCGACCAGGTTAGCCAGGCCGGACGATTTGTCGACATCCCGGTGATGACGATCGCAGAACTCAGCAAGCTTTGAGTGCCTGATCCAGGTCGTGCCACAGGTCCTCGACGTCCTCCAGCCCCACCGACATGCGGATGAGCCGGTCGGTGACCCCCGCGCCGCGCCGGTCGTCCTCGGCGACGATCCGGTGGCTGATCGAGGCGGGATGCTGGATGAGCGAATCCACGCTGCCGAGGCTGACGGCCGGGGTGATCAGCCGGACCGCGCCGATGAGCGCGTGCGGGTCGCCGTCGACCTCGAACGCGATCAGCGGACCACCGACGGCCGGGTAGTGCACGGCGCTCACGTTCGCGTGACCGCGAAGCCGCTCGACGAGTTCGGCGGCCGTCGCGGACGCGGCGTTGACGCGCAGCGGAAGGGTCGAGAGGCCGCGAAGCAGCATGTACCCGGCAAGCGGGTGCAGCACGCCTCCGGTGGCGAAGCGGATCTGCCGCAACATCCCCGCGTCTTCGGCGTTGCAAGCGACGATGCCGCCCATGACGTCGCCGTGTCCGCCGAGGAACTTGGTCGCGCTGTGCAGGGCGAACCGGGCACCATGCCGTCCCGGCCGCTGGAGCACGGGAGTCGCGAAGGTGTTGTCGACCAGCACCGGGACCTCGCCCGCGGCACGCACGATCTCGGCGATGTCGACCTCGCGCAGGGTCGGGTTGGCGGGCGTTTCGAGCAGTACCAGCCCGGTGTCTGGGCGCAGCTCCGAGGCGACGCTTTCCGGATCGGCCCAGGTCACCTCGGTGCCGAGCAGCCCGGACGTGAGCATGTGATCGGTGCAGCCGTAGACCGGCCGGACGGCGACGATATGCCGCTTGCCCTGCGCCACCGCGGCGAGCAGCGAGGCCGATACCGCGGCCATGCCGGTGGCGAACGCGACGGCGTCTTCGAACCCTTCGAGTTCGGCCAGCGCCTTCTCGAAACGCTCGACGGTCGGGTTGCTCAGCCGCCCGTAGACCGGGAGCCCGGACAGCGAGCCCGTGGCGGCGAATTCGTCGATGCGGCCCGCCTCCTCGACGCTGTCCCGCGACGGGTAGGTCGTGGACAGGTCGAGCGGAGCGGCGTGGACGCCGAGGTCCGTGAGATCGTCACGGCCGGCGTGGACGGCTCGGGTGCGCAGCGTTGCGGTCATACCCCAGATGGTGCGATTTTCTCCGGAGCGGCCGCAATATCCTCGGATATCATTCGCCGATGTCAGATTCCGTCGAACTGAGCACGGTTGATCTTCGTATTCTGCGGCTCTTGCAGAACGACGCCCGGATCTCGAACAAGGATCTGGCGGCCGAGGTGGGTGTCGCGCCCTCGACCTGTCTCGACCGCGTGAACCGGCTGCGCGAGCTCGGGGTGATCACCGGTCAGCGCGCCGAAGTGGACGCGGCCAAACTCGGCCGCCCGCTCGAAGCGCTCCTGTTCGTCCAGGTCCGCCCGCACCGGCGAGCACTGGTCGATTCGTTCGTCGAGCATCTGCTGGCGCTGCCCGAGGTCCGCGCCGTCTACCACCTGACCGGCCCGGACGACTTCCTCGCGCATGTCGCCACCGCTTCGGCGACCGAGCTGCAACGCCTCGTCCTCGACGAACTGACCGCCCGCGACGAGGTCGCCCGGGTGCACACGAACCTGGTCTTCCAGCACTGGAGCGGGGGACCTTTGCTACCACCCGGCTGATCAGGCGATGCGGACCTTGAACGGATGCCGCGGGTCGGCGGGGCAGGTGAAGACGTTCAACACGCCTCGGTCCCCGAACGCCCAGCCCGCCGGTTCGTCGTCGTCGACCCCGCAGCCGCAGCCGACCTCGTGTTCCTCCGTGGCCAGCGCGATCGTCTGTCTCAGCTCGGCACCGCACTCCCGGCAGCCCAGGTCGACGCGATCGGCCGCGTGCCAGGCCGTCCAGCCGCCGATCTTCGCGTAGTGGTCCAGCTCTGGCCAGCCGTCCGGGTCGTCGTTCGCGCCTTCGGGGATGCCGAGCGCGGTGCGGGTCTCCGGCGGGAAGTCGCAGAGACGGGGCAGCTCGTCGATCGAGCACGGCTCGAAGACGCAGGGTTCCGGCAGGTAGGCGGCTTCGGCGTCTTCGGGGGCTGGCGGCGGGTCCGCGATGTCCCCCACCTCGCCGGAGTCGCGCCACACCAGCCGGACCGCGGGGCCGCGGAGGTACGGGTTGTCGTGCTCCAGCGGGCAGAACAGGATCTGCAGGACGTCGGTGCCCTCCGGGAACGGCAACTCCGGGAAGTCGTCGCGGAAGAACTGCGCCGCGCCGACCATCGCCGGCACCGGCTCGTCGAGCGGATGCCCGCCCGGCCACGCGTCGTCGGACGCGTCGGGGTCCGGCGGCCAGGTCACCGGGCACTCCGGCCACGGTTCGTCCGACGGCCAGAGCAGCGGGCCGCCGAAGTGGCTTTCGTCCGGACGAGGCAGTCCCGGCGCGGGGTGCAGCCGGATGGCCGTCCGGACCAGGTCGTTCAGACCGGGGATGGGCACCCCGTCGTAGGTGAGCTGACGCACTCCCGGGAGCTTAGAGGTCCGGCAGCGGATCTTCAGGTTTTGCCCGCATGATCTCGGCGTCGGCAGCGTGCACGACGGCGATGTACTCGTCGTCGATCTCGTAGTCGACGCCGTTGAACTTGAACCACGGGACGGTCGAGGTGTCGACCGGCCCGATCCGATGATTCCGCGACGTCGTGGAGACGACGCGTTTCGGCATCTTCCGGCTCAGGTACCCCGTGGTCATGATCGTGATCGTCTTGCGGGTCACCGCGAAGAACACTCCGGGGTTGGTGCTGCCGAAGACGTCCGCCGGGAACACGTAGTGGATCTCGTCGTCCGGATCGAGGAGCTCCTTGATCCGTTTCCTGACCCCCGAGGAAACCGGCATGGCACCCAAGTTACCGCCTCGTGAGTGCTAAGGACGGTTCTAACCGTCCTTAGCACTCACGAGCGGCAACGCCTACCGCGCCGAGTAGTCCTTGAAACCCTTTCCGGTCTTCCGGCCCAGTCGTCCGGCGGTCACCAGGTGCTCCAGCAGCGGGGCGGGCGCGAAGCCCTCTTCGCGGAACTCGTTGTACAGCGTCCGCTGGATCGCCAGCGAAACGTCCAGCCCGACGACGTCGAGCAGTTCGAACGGCCCCATCGGCAGCCCGCAGCCCACCTTCATCGCGGTGTCGATGTCGTCGGCCTCCGCGTAGTGCGCTTCGAGCATCTTCACCGCGTCGTTCAGGTACGGGAACAGCAGCGCGTTGACGATGAACCCGGCCCGGTCACCGCAGTGCACGGGGTGCTTGCCCACGGCCGCGCAGACGGCGTCGACGGTCGCGATCACGTCGGGAGCGGTCGCGATGGTGGAGACGACCTCGACGAGTTTCATCACCGGCGCCGGGTTGAAGAAGTGCACGCCGACCACGTCGGAAGGCCGCGAGGTGGCGGCCGCGCATTCGATGACCGGCAGCGACGAGGTGGTCGTCGCCAGGACCGCGCCCGGCTTCACGACGTCGTCGAGCGCGGCGAAGACAGCCTGCTTGACGGCCAGGTCTTCGGCCACCGCCTCGACGACGAGGTCGACGTCGGCCAGTTCCTCGAACTCCACCGCCGGCGAGATCCGGCCGAGCGCGGCGGCGGCGTCCTCCTCGGACAGCCTGCCCTTGACGACGGCCTTGTCCAGAGACTTCTTCACCCGCGCGACCGACGCCGCGGCCTTTTCCGCGCTCCGGGCCCGCAGGATGACCTCGTAACCGCGTTTCGCGAACACCTCGACGATGCCCGTCGCCATGGTCCCGGTCCCGACGACGCCGACCTTGCGCACCTCGCGCGCCGTCGCGGTGTCCGAATTGGACACTGTGACCGCATCGGTCACCGTCGGCGAATCGGGCTCGTCGTAGGCGTAGAAACCCCGGCCCGTCTTCCGGCCGAGCAGCCCGGCGGTGATCATCTGCTTGAGCAGCGGCGCCGGCGCGTGCAGCCGGTTGCGCGACTGGTGGTACATCGTGTCGAGGATCTCGTACGCGGTGTCCAGCCCGATGAGATCGAGCAAAGCCAAGGGCCCCATGGGATATCCGCAGCCGAACCGCATCGCCGCGTCGAGGTCCTCGCGGGTGGCGTAGCGCTGCTCGTACATCCGCACGGCGTGGTTGAGATACCCGAAGAGCAGGGCGTTGGCGATGAACCCGGCGCGGTCGCCGATCACCACCGGGGTCTTGCCGAGCCGTTCGGCGAACGCGACCACGTCGGTGACCACGTCCGGTTCGGTGACGACGGTGCGGACGACCTCGACCAGCTTGAGGATCGGCGCTGGGTTGAAGAAGTGCATCCCGACGACCTTGCCCGGCCGGGCGGTGTGCACGCCGATCTCGGTGATCGACAGCGAGGAGGTGTTCGAGACGAAGATCGTGTCCGGGCCGGTGATCTTGTCCAGCTGCGCGAACACGTCGGATTTCGCTTCGAGGTTCTCCGGGATCGCCTCGATCACCAGGTCCACATCGGACAATTCCGCCAGCGACGTGGTGTACCGGATCCGGTCCAGGAGCGCGCTCCGGCCGTCGGCGTCGAGCTTGCCGCCGGACACCGCCCGTTCGGTCGAATGCTCCAGATGACCCCGGCCGCGGTGGACGCCGTCGTCGTCGATCTCCACCGCGACGACCGATACGCCGCTCCGCGCGAGCACCTCGGCGATCCCGGCACCCATGGTGCCGAGACCGATGACTCCCACACTCGAGATTTCCCGCGCCACAACCGGCCTCCGGAGGTTACTCGCTGGTAGTTTCTCCGATCGTGCCATGCCGGGGCGCGGAAAGCAGCGGCTGTCACCCTCCGAATCGAGTAAGTGTCACTCGCGTAAGAGAGCCGAAGGACACTTTCCCTCCGGCACCGATGGCCGGATCAGGGGACCTTTGCTACCACCCGGCCGTTCCAGGGGCCGATGAGGATCTTCAAGTCCGTGAAGGCCTCCTTGAGGGAC
>NZ_JBHXIB010000054.1:0-51894 GCF_042723975.1 Amycolatopsis sp. NPDC058340
CTTATTGGGAGGTAAGGCAAACCGCGTCTGCTGGGTCCGCACGTTGCGAAAGCCACTTTCGCAACCTTCAACGTTGCGAAAGTGGCTTTCGCAACGTGCCGCGCCGGCAGGTCAGGCGTCCTGCCCGGCCAACGCCGGCCCCAGCACGAACTCCGGATCCACCTGCGCGGTGAGGTCTTCCCCGGCCCGCCCGCTGCCCCAAGCCCGCGCGTTGCGAAGGTGGAACTCGACGCCCTGCCGCTGATAGCGCGCCCAGTCGCGCTGCTCGCCGTCGACGGTCGCGAGCATCGATCCCAGCGTCGCGAGGTTGTGCGCCTCGAGTTCGCCGATCGGGCGAGCGCGGCCGCGTTCGGCGGCGCGGACGTGCCGCGAGTTCTCCATCCAGCCGAGCAGGGCGTCGCCGACCTCTTCGCGCAGGAACTCGATGTCCTCGTCCTCGGTCACCTTGTTGCCCACGACGACCAGCCGGACCCCGAAGTCCCGCGCGTAGTCGGCGTACTGCCGGTACACGCCGACGCTGCGCACGGTCGGCTCGCACACCAGGAACGTCACGTCGAACCGCGTGAACAGCCCGGACGCGAACGCGTCGGCGCCCGCGGTCATGTCCATGACCACGTATTCGCCCGCGTCGTCGATCATGTGGTTCAGCAGCAGTTCCGCCGCGCCGACCTTCGAGTGGTAGCAGGCGACGCCGAGGTCGTCCTCGTCGAACTGCCCGGTGACGCCGAGCCGCACACCGCCGAACTCGCGGAAGCACGCCTCGAAGATCGGGTTGTCCTCGAATGGGCGGACCAGCCGCGACCCGCGCCCCGGCGGTGTCGTCTTGATCATCGAGGCCGCGTCGGAGATCCGCGGGTTGTCGCCGCGCAGGTACTCCTTGATCAGGCCCATGTTGTCGCCCAGCGTCGGCCACGCGATGGCCTCTTCCTCGCTCGCGCCGAGCGCGACGGCGAGATGCTGGTTGATGTCCGCGTCGATCGCCAGCACCGGTTTCCCGTCGCCTGCCAGGTACGCGGTGAACAGCGACGCCAGCGTGGTCTTGCCGCTGCCGCCCTTCCCGACGAACGCGATCTTCACGCCACGGCCCTTCCTGTCGTTTTGAAAAGGGTATCGGTTTTCATTTCGGTCCGTAACGTACACCCGACCGGCCCGCACCCGAACGGGCGATCAACGGCGCCGGATCGGGATAGGGTTGGGTGGTGCCTCCACTCGTGATCAGGACACACGCGGCCGGAGGGGACTTCGGTCACCTGCGCGCCGAGTTCGCGCTGCCGGAGTCGTTCGGGCCCGACGTGCTCGCCGAGGCGGAGGCGGCGGTCGTCGACCCGCTCGAGTCGGCCGGGGAACGCGAGGACGCCACCGGTCTGCCCTTCGTCACCATCGACCCGCCCGGCGCAAAGGACCTGGACCAGGCGGTGCTGATCGAACGTGTCGACGGCGGCGGTTTCCGGGTCCACTACGCGATCGCCGATCTGGCCGCCTTCATCCCACCGGGTGGCGCGCTCGACAAGGAGGCACGCCGCCGCGGGCAGACGCTGTACCTGCCCGACGGGAACGTCCCGCTGCATCCGCCGGTGCTGTCCGAGGGCGCGGCGAGCCTGCTGCCGGGGGAGACCCGGCCCGCCGTGCTGTGGACCATCGACGTCGACGCGAACGGCGAGCCGACGGCGACCAAGGTCCGCCGGGCACTGGTCCGGTCCACCGAACAGTTCGACTACGAGACCGTCCAGGCCTCGATCGACGCGGGCGACCCGCATCCTTCGGTCGCCGCCCTGCCGGAGCTGGGCCGCCTGCGCCGCGAACTCGCGATCCGGCGCGGCGCGGTCGAACTGCAGCTGCCGGAGCAGGAGATCAGCGGCGACCCCGACGGCGGCTGGGCGCTGATCCAGCGGCCGCGCAACGACGTCGACGCGTGGAACGCCGAGATCTCGCTGCTCACCGGCATGGCCGCCGCCAAGATCATGATCGACGCGAAGATCGGTGTCCTGCGCACGCTGCCGCAGCCCGATCCCGAGGCGGTCGAATGGCTGGGCCGGTCCGCGCAGGCGCTGAACATCGACTGGCCCGAAGGCAAGAGCGTGTCGGAGTTCCTGGCCGCGCTCGACCCCGGCCAGCCCGCGTCCATGGCGCTTTTCGCCGACACCACCAGGCTTTTGCGCGGCGCCGGGTACACCGCGTTCGACGGCGAACTGCCGGAGCTCACGACGCACGCCGGGATCGGCGGCGCGTACGCCCATGTCACCGCGCCGATCCGGCGGCTGGTCGACCGGTTCGCCACCGAGATCTGTCTCGCGGTG
Source organism: Amycolatopsis sp. NPDC058340 (assembly GCF_042723975.1). Lineage (NCBI taxonomy): Bacteria > Bacillati > Actinomycetota > Actinomycetes > Pseudonocardiales > Pseudonocardiaceae > Amycolatopsis > Amycolatopsis sp. NPDC058340. Next base: position 2,298 of record NZ_JBHXIB010000054.1, read on the forward strand.
AGCGCGGGCCGCGAGGTTCCCCAGTGGGTCCGCGCCGCGCTCTCGGAGGTGCCGGAGCAGATGTCGGCGTCCGACACGCTGGCGGCCAAGGTCGAACGCGCCACCATCGACCAGGTCGAGGTGTGGGTGATGGCCGAGCACATCGGCGGCGAATTCAGCGCGATCGTGCTGCGCGCGGAGGAGACCAAGGCCGAGATCCTCGTCGAGGATCCGCCGGTGATGTCCAAGTGCACGGGCGAAAAACTGCCGGAAGGCGAGCGGATCCGCGTCCGGCTCACCGCGGTGGACGTCGACAAGCGGAAACTGTCGTTCGAGCGGGCATGATCGACGACCTCGGCGAAGTGGTCCCGCTGCGCGAACCGGCGTCGCGGGTGGTCTCGCTCGTGCCCTCGCTGACCGAGGCCGTCGAGGTGAGTGCGCCGGGACGGCTCGCGGGCGCCACGGATTACTGCACCCATCCGGTCGATCTGGACGTTCCGCGAGTGGGCGGCTCGAAGTACCCGAACGTGGACAAGGTGCTCGAACTCGAACCGGATCTGGTGCTGGCCAACTCCGAGGAGAACCGGCCAGAGGACGTGGAACGCTTACGCGCCAACGGAATCGGAGTCTGGGTGATGGAGGCGTCGGCGACCGTGCCCAGCGCGCTCGCCTCGATCCGGCGGATCCTGACGCAGGCCTACGACCTCGCCGAGCCGGAGTGGCTGGTGGAGGCGGAGGAGATCTGGCGGGAGACGCTGCCGGAGCGCTTCCGTGCCGTCGTGCCGGTCTGGCGGAAGCCGTGGATCGTGCTCGGCAGGGACACCTTCGGCGGCGACGTGCTGCATCGCGTCGGGATCGGCAACGTCTACGCGGACCACGAAGAGCGCTACCCACGCCCGAAGCTCGACGAGCTCCAAGCGCGCTTCGCGGCCGGAGACGCGAACCTGCTCGTGTTGCCCGACGAGCCCTACGAGTTCACCGCGGACGACGGCCCCGAAGCGTTTCCCGGTGCGAAGCACGTCCTGGTCTCCGGGCGCTATTTGACCTGGTACGGCCCTTCGCTCGTCGAAGCGCACGCCCACCTCACGCATTTAGTCCTCTGAATGCGGTAGTTCGCGTCGCGAACCAGCGCATCCAGAGGACTAAATGCGGGTCGTCAGAGGGTGAGGCCGGTCAGGACGGTGACGCGCTCTTCGGTGAAGTCGGCCATCGCCGACGCCGGGCCCTCGCGGCCGACGCCGGAGTCCTTCACGCCGCCGTAGGGCATCTGGTCGGCCCGGAAGCTCGGCACATCACCGACGAGTACACCGCCGACACGCAGCTTCGCGGACACGTCGAACGCCGTCGGCAGGTCGCGCGTGAACACGCCAGCCTGTAGGCCGAAACGCGAGTCGTTGATCCGGCGCACGCCGTCTTCCACCGACTCCACCCGCGTGATCGACACGACCGGCCCGAAGACCTCGTCGGCCATCACCGACGCGTCCTCCGGCACGTTCGCGAGCACCGTCGGCTCGACGGTCGCCCCGTCGCGCTTGCCGCCGGTCAGCAGCTCGCCGCCTGCGTCGACGGCCGCCGTGATCCACGATTCCACCCGGGAAGCGGCGTCGGTGTTGATCAGCGGCCCGACGTCCACGCCGTCCGTGCGCGGGTTGCCGGTCCCGAGCGCGCGCACCTGCTCCAGCACCTTCGCCTGAAGCTCCTCGTAGACGTCGGCGTGCGCGTACACCCGCTGCACCGAGATGCACGACTGGCCTGCCTGGTACATCGCGAACGTCGCGATCCGCTGCGCCGCGAAGTCCAGATCCGTCCAATCAGGACAGACGAGCACCGCGGCGTTGCCGCCGAGTTCGAGGGCGACATGCTTGCGCGGCACGCTGTCCCGGATTCCCCAGCCCACCGGCACGGAGCCGGTGAACGACACGACCGGCAACCGCGGGTCCGAAACCAGCTTGGCCGACTCCTCGTTGCTCACCGGGAGGATCGACCAGCTGCCCGCGGGAAGCTCGGTCTCGGCGAGGATCTCGCCGAGCAGCAAAGCGGTCAGCGGTGTCGCGGGCGCGGGCTTGAGCACGATCGGCGCGCCGACCGCGATGGCCGGCGCCACCTTGTGCGCCACCAGGTTCAACGGGAAGTTGAACGGCGTGATGCCCAGCACCGGGCCCTTCGGCACGCGGCGCACGAGCGCGAGCCGCCCGGTGCCACCCGGATCGGTGTCGAGCCGCTGCAGGTCACCGGAGAACCGGCGGGCCTCCTCGGCGGCCCAGCGGAACGTCGACGCCGCGCGCCCGACCTCGCCGCGCGCCCACTTCAGCGGTTTGCCGGACTCCGCGGTGATCAGCTGCGCCAGCTCTTCGGACCGCTCACCCAAAACTCGGGACACGTGGTCCAACGCGCCCGCCCGGACGTGCGCGGGCAGCGTCGCGAACTCTTCCTGGACGTCGTGCGCCGCCTGCACGGCGGTCTCGATGTCCGAAGTGGACGGAACGTGGTGCGAGCCGGCCTCGCTTCCGTCGAAGGAGTGGCGGACGACGACGGTCTCGTCGCTGGTGATCGGCTTTCCGGCTACCCAGAAGGGGAAGGTGGTCACTTGGAAGCCTCCGTACGGACAGCGTGCTCCAGGACCGACAGGCCCTCTTCGAGCAGTTCGGCGGACAGGGACAGCGGCGGCAGCAGGCGGACGACGTTGCCGTAGGTGCCGCAGGTGAGGACGACGACGCCCGCCTGGTGGCAGGCCTGCGCGACGCGTTTGGTCAGGTCGGCGTCGGGTTCGGTGGTGCCCGGCTTCACGAACTCGGCGGCCAGCATCGCCCCGCGCCCGCGGACGTCGCCGATCACGCCGGTCTCCTCGGCCAGCGCGCGCAGCCGCGGCAGGACCGTGTTTTCGATGCGCTTCGCCGACGCCGCGAGGTTCTCCTGACGCATGATCTCGATCGAGCCGAGCGCCGCGGCACACGCGATCGGGTTACCGCCGTAGGTGCCGCCGAGGCCGCCCGGCGGGACGGCGTCGAGCAGTTCCGCGCGGCCGGTGACGGCTGCCAGGGGCAGTCCGCCCGCGATTCCCTTCGCGGTCGCGATCAGGTCGGGCACGACGTCTTCGTGCGTGGACGCGAACCACTCGCCGGTGCGACAGAAACCGGTCTGCACCTCGTCGGCGACGAAGACGACGCCGTTCTCGGTGCACCAGCGGGAAAGCGCGGGCAGGAAACCGGGGGCGGGCTCGATGAAGCCACCTTCACCCTGCACCGGCTCCAGGACGACGGCCGCGACCTGGTCGCCGCCGATCTGCTTCTCGATCCGGTCGATGGCGATCCGGGCGGCCTCGGGACCGGACAGTCCGTCGCGGTACGGGTACGACCCCGGCACCCGGTAGACCTCGGGCGCGAACGGGCCGAAACCGTGCTTGTAGGGGATGGACTTCGCGGTCAGCGCCATCGTCAGGTTGGTGCGGCCGTGGTACGCGTGGTCGAACACGACGACCGCCTGGCGGCCGGTCGCGGCGCGGGCGATCTTCACCGCGTTCTCGACGGCTTCGGCGCCGGAGTTGAACAGCACCGAACGCTTCTCGTGGGTGCCCGGCGTCAGCTTGTCGAGTGCTTCGCACACCTCGACGTAGCCCTCGTACGGCGTGACCATGAAGCACGTGTGCGTGAACCGGCCTGCCTGCTCGCGGACGCGGTCCACGACGGCGGGGGCGGCGTGGCCGACGTTGGTCACCGCGATACCGGAGCCGAAGTCGATCAGGACGTTGCCGTCGGCGTCGGTGAGCAGGCCGCCTTCGGCCGAGGTGACGTAGACCGGCAGCACCGAACTCACGCCCGCGGCGACCACGGCGGCGCGTCGCTCCTGCAGGGCGCGCGAGGCGGGGCCGGGGATCTCGGTGCGCAGCCTGCGCTGGGTTTCGGTGGTGACGGTCACGGCCAGACTCCTGCGGACGCGAGGGACGGGGTCGCCCTCCAGAATGGGAGCCGGCTCGGCCGGCGTCAGCTCGACATCTTGTCGATATCGAGGCGTAGAGTTGGACAACATGGCACTGACCCTCGCCGCCCTCGTGGCCGAACGACCGCTCGGCCTGCGGGTACGCGCGGCGGAGGCGGCGCTCGACCGGGCGATCGGCTGGGTCCATCCCACCGAACTGACCGATCCGCAGGCCTTCCTCGAAGGGGGCGAGCTGCTGCTGACCACCGGCCTCGCGCTCGATGAGACCACGTCGCCCGGGTACATCCGGCGGCTGGTCGACGCGGGCGTGGCCGGGCTCGGTTTCGGAGTCGGCCTCAGTCACGAAAGCATCCCTCAGTCCCTTGTGGACACTGCCGAAGAGGTGGGGCTCCCGGTGCTGGAAGTGCCGAGGAAGACGCCGTTCATCGCGATCACCCGCGCGGTTTCACGTGCGGTCGCCGCGGACGAGTACGCGTCGCTCGTGCGCACCGGCAAGGGGCAGCAGGAGCTGACCAGGACCGCCGTCGGCAAAGGCGGCCCCGGCGGGGTGGTGCGGAAACTGGCGAAACTGATCGACGGCTGGGTGCTCCTGCTCGACTCGTCAGGTGCGGTCACTGAGGCTTCGCCATCCGCGAGGCCCTTCGCCGACGAACTCCGGGACGATTTCGCCCGGCTGCGCGCGGGCACACTGGTGACGGTGGCGGGGGAGTTCGAGGTCGTCCTGCAGACGCTCGACACGCGTGCCCGGGGTGTGCTCGCCGTCGGCACGCGTGAGCCGCTCGACGCCGCGGGACAGCATATCGTCAATACCGCGGTGTCTCTGCTTTCCCTTGCCCTGGAACAGAACCGCGAGCACAGCGGGGCGCTGCGGCGGCTGAGGTCGGGACTGTGTGACCTGCTCGCCGCCGGGCACGCCGAGCTCGCCACGCGGACGATGAAGTCGCTTTGGGGCGGTGTCCCGGAAGCGCCGTGGTCCGTGCTGTCCGTCGCCGGTCCCGCGAGCGCGCGCCGGTCGCTCGCCGACGCGCTCGACGCCGAAGTGCCGGGGGAGAAGGTGTTCTTCGGCGAGTCCGGGGCGTTCGTGCTCGCTTTCGGCGACGTGGAGGCGGTCGCGCGGCACGCTTCCCGGATCGGCGGCCTGCACGCCGGACTGTCCGAACCGGTGTCCACTGTGGACTTCCCGGTGGGGCTGCGGCAGGCGAAACAGGCTGCGGAAGCGGCGAAAGCCGAGCGGTCCCCGCTGGTCCGGTTCGCCGAACACGCCGGTCGTGGTTTCCTGGAGATCGTCGATTCCCAAGCGGCGCAGGCGTTTTCGGACAGCCTGCTGGCGCCGTTGCGGCAACATGACGAAACCGGCAGAGGTGAACTCGTCGCGTCACTGACCTGCTGGCTCGAACACCACGGTCATTGGGATCTGGCGTCCGCGCGGCTCGGCGTCCACCGGCACACCTTGCGCAACCGGATGCGCAAGGTCGCCGAACTGACCGGCCGCGATCTCGATTCCCCCGGGGTGCGCGCCGAATTCTGGCTCGCGCTGCAGGTCAGCGGGGGCTGAAGGACGCTTTCCCCGCGTACGACGCGGTGAAGGGCGCTTTCCCCGCATCTGACGCGGGTATGGCGTCCTTCAGCGCTCGGACCTGACCAGCGCGATCGGCGAGTCCCCGCAGCGCCGGAGCCGCGTGCCGGTCTCCGTCGTGACCGGCTCCGCGCCGGCGGACCACCACGCCGGGACGTCGACCTCGCGGACCAGCGAGCCCGTCGCCTGCCGCGCGTTGTTCGACACGATCACGCGGCCCTGGGCGTTGACCAGCGCCGCGCGGCCGCCGAGCGCGCGCAGTTTCGGTGCCAGCAGGCGCTCGACCTCGCGCACGTAGATGTCCGCGCCGACGACTCCCGCGAAAGCCCCGTCGCGCTGGACGGGGACGGTGAAGGTCAGCGTGTACTCGTCGGTGCAGAGGTAGTCGACGTACGGGCCGTTGATATGGCGGCGGCCCGTGTCACGCGGGACGGTGAACCACGATTGCCGGGTGTAGTCCAGGAAGTTCTCGCTGTCCGGATCGAGGCTGATGACCAGTTGCGCCGGCTCGGCGTCCCCGGTTTCGGTCCACCATTCGAAGCCGAATTCCTGATCCGCCAACGCGTTCGGCGCGCTGATGAACCCGGCGCCGACGACCAGGCCGCCGAGGACCTCGAAGACCTGCGGCCGGAGACGGGTCAGGTCTTCCGCGGTGGCATCGGCGGATGCGGCCAAGAGCCCCTCGGCGCCGGCCAGTACCGGCTTCAGCCTGCCGAAGACGTCCTCGACCAGGGCGGATACCTGTTCGACGACCTCGGAACCGGCGGACGGTGTGTCGTTCACGATGCTCACCTCTGATGCGCGGATGTCGCAGCTTAAGGGGCCAGAAGGTCTAAATGCACGTCCGCCAGCCGGTCTATCGCTTCGAGGATGTGCTCCTCGGTGAGCTTCCTGGCCAGCTCGCCGTCGCCCTGTGCGATGGCGGCGGCGATCGCGCGGTGTTCGGCGTAGGCGTTCTCGCGGGTGCCGTGCGGCTCGAGCGGCAGCCACAGCAATCCGCCGCGTTCGCTCTGCAACTGCACTTCCTCCCTGGTCAGCCGCGGCGATTGAGCGGCCGCGGCGACTTCGAGATGGAACTGTCGCTCGGCGCGCGACGCTTCCGCGCCGGTGGCGGTGCGGATGTCCTCGGTCGCGAGTTCGAGCCGCTCGATGTCCTCGGGCGAGCTCCGCTCGGCGGCGAGTTTGGCCGCGGCGCCCGCGATGGCGAGGTAGTGGTCGCCGACGTCGCGAAGATCGGACAGCGAAACCGTGCGAAGGCGCTCTCGCCACGAAGCGGCCGAAGGGTTGGCAGGCGTCTTCACGAAGCTTCCGCCGCCTCGGCCGCGTCGGGTCTCGACAAGGCCCTGCTGTCGCAAGGCCACAAGCGCTTCGCGAACCGTCACCGTGGAGACGCCGAACTGGGCGGCCAGCTCGGCTTCGCTCGGCAGCTGCTCCGAATCGGCCAGCAGCCCGAGCGTGATGGCGTCGACCAGCCGCGCGGTGACCGCTTCCGCCCGGCCGATCTGGTCGAGCGGAGCGAACATCGCTGATCGCGCGCTGTGCGACATCCCCTTACGCATGGTGGCCCTTCACCCGTACCGCTACCCGATGGAAGCAATCTTGCCCCATCGTCTTGTCATTTAACATCTGGACTTATATGTTTTAGCGACCTCGCCGCCCCACAAGGGAGCAAGGGACCTTTGCTACCACCTCACGCCACCAGGCCCCTGGAGGTCTCGTGCAGCAGTTGAAGCACTTCATCGGCGGTGAGTACACCGGATCCGCGTCGGGCCAGGTCGCCGACGTCGTCGATCCCGTCACCGGCCGCCCGTATCGCACCGCCGCCGTCGCCGGCCCCGAAGACGTCGATCGCGCGCTCAAGGTCGCGGCCGCCGCCTTCGAAACCTGGCGTGACACCACGCCCGCGCAGCGCCAGCTCGCGCTGCTCAAGATCGCGGACGCCGTCGAAGCGCGCGCGGACGAACTCGTGCTCGCCGAATCGGCGAACACCGGCAAGCCGGTCGCGCTCACCGCGGCCGAAGAACTGCCGATGATCGTCGACCAGTTGCGGTTCTTCGCGGGGGCCGCGCGTGTCCTCGAAGGACGGTCGGCGGGCGAGTACATGGAAGGACATACCTCTTTCGTCCGCCGCGAACCGATCGGCGTGTGCGCGCAGGTTACGCCGTGGAACTATCCGCTCCTCATGGCGGTCTGGAAGATCGCGCCCGCGCTCGCCGCGGGGAACACGGTGGTGCTCAAACCGGCCGACACCACGCCCGCGTCGACCCTGCTCCTCGCCGAGATCTGCGCCGGATTCCTGCCGCCCGGCGTGTTCAACGTGGTCTGCGGCGACCGCGACACCGGGCGGGCGCTCGTCGAGCACGAGATCCCCGCGATGGTGTCCATCACCGGCTCCGTACGGGCAGGGATCGAAGTGGCCGCTTCGGCCGCGAAGGACGTGAAGCGCGTACACCTGGAGCTCGGCGGTAAAGCACCCGTACTCGTCTTCGCCGACGCGGACATCGAAGCGGCCGCTGAAGGTATCGCGGCCGCCGGGTACTTCAACGCGGGCCAGGACTGTACGGCGGCGACGCGTGTCCTGGTCGCCGACGAAGTCCACGACACCTTCGTCGAGGCTCTCACTCGGCAGGCACGGGCGACCACCACCGGCAAGCCCGACGACACGTCGGTCACCTACGGCCCCCTCAACAACGCCGCGCAACTCGAACGGGTCGCCGGGTTCGTCGACCGCCTGCCCGCACACGCGGTAGTCCACTGTGGAGGCAAGCGGCAGGGGGACGAGGGCTACTTCTACGAACCGACGGTGATCTCCGGCGTCCGCCAGGACGACGAGATCAGCCAGACGGAGATCTTCGGCCCGGTCATCACCGTGCAGCGCTTCGAGACCGAAGCCGACGCGCTCGCCGCGGCCAACGGCGTCGAGTACGCGCTCGCGTCGTCGGTGTGGACCACCGACCACCAGCGGGCGATGCGGCTGGCCCGAAAGCTCGACTTCGGCTGCGTGTGGATCAACACGCATATCCCGCTGGTCGCCGAGATGCCGCACGGCGGCTTCAAGAAGTCCGGCTACGGCAAGGACCTCTCGCTCTACGGCCTCGAGGACTACACCCGCGTCAAGCACGTGATGAGTGCGCTGTGACGACCACCGAAAGGCACGCCATGCCTCATCAAGCGCCCACCGCCGCCGCGGGGGAGCAAGGGACCTTTGCTACCACTTCCGCAGGTGGAGGCGGCATTCCGGCCATCCGGCTGCGCGGCCTGCGCAAGGAATTCGGCCAGGTGCACGCGGTCGACGGCGTCGACCTCGACATCCCGCCCGGCGAGTTCTTCTCGATGCTCGGCCCGTCCGGCTCCGGCAAGACGACCGTGCTCCGCATGATCGCCGGCTTCGAACTCCCGACGGCGGGCACGATCGAACTGCACGGCCGCGACGTCAGCCGCCTCGCCCCCTTCGACCGCGACGTGAACACCGTCTTCCAGGACTACGCGCTCTTCCCGCACATGACCGTCCAGCAGAACGTCGAGTACGGCCTCCGGGTGAAACGCGTGCCCCGCGCGGAGCGCCGTCAACGCGCGAAGGAAGCCCTCGACACCGTCCGGCTCGGGGAGTTCGGGGAGCGCAAACCCGACCAGCTCTCCGGCGGCCAGCGGCAGCGGGTCGCCCTCGCGCGAGCACTGGTCAACCGGCCCAAGGTGCTCCTGCTCGACGAACCGCTCGGCGCGCTCGACCTGAAACTGCGCCACACCATGCAGAGCGAGCTGAAGCAGATCCAGCGCGAGGTCGGGATCACCTTCATCTTCGTCACCCACGACCAGGACGAGGCGTTGACGATGAGCGACCGCATCGCGGTGTTCAACGCCGGCCGCATCGAACAGGTCGGCTCACCGGTCGAGGTCTACGAACGGCCCGCGTCGGCGTTCGTCGCCGGTTTCGTCGGCACCTCGAACCTGCTCAGCGGCGGCGGCGCCGAGAACATCATCGGCAAACCCGGCGTGTTCAGCATCCGTCCCGAGAAGATCCGCATCGACGCCGATCTCTCGAAATCCGCCGAGGTCGGCGAGACCAGCGCCACCGGCACCGTCACCGAAACCGTCTACGCCGGCGCGACCGTGCGCTACGAGGTCACCCTCGACGCCGGTGGCCAGCTCTCCGTGGTCCGGCAGAACACCGCCGAACCCGCGGACTTCGAAGGCGGCCGGGTCCGCCTGAGCTGGCGGCACGAACACAGCTTCCGCGTCCCCGAAGCCGGTTAGTTCTCCCCCTGTACCGAAAGGTTGTTCAATGAAGAACAGGAAACTCGCGCTCGCCGGCCTGCTCGGCGCCGGCCTGCTCGTGGCCGCCTGCGGAACGTCCGGATCCAGTTCGACCGCGGCCGCGCCCGGCGGACAGGGCTTCACCCCGCCGAAGCTCGACGCGCTCGCGCAGCTCGGCCAGCCGGAAGGCCAGGTCAACGTGCTGGCCTGGCCCGGCTACGCGGAGAACGGCTCCAACGACCCGGCCGTCGACTGGGTCACCGGCTTCGAGAAGGAGACCGGCTGCAAGGTCAACGTCAAGGCGTTCGGCACCTCCGACGAGGCCGTGAGCCTGATGAAGACCGGACAGTACGACGTCATCTCCGCCTCCGGTGACGCTTCGCTGCGGCTCATCGCGTCCGGCGACGTCGAACCGGTGAACACCGCGCTCGTGCCGAACTACGCCGACGTCTTCGACTTCCTCAAGAACCGTCCGTGGAACAGCGTCAACAACGTGTCCTACGGCGTTCCGCACGGCTGGGGCGCGAACCTGCTCACCTGGCGCACCGACAAGGTGAACCCGGCGCCGACGTCGTGGTCGGTCATGTTCGACGCGAACAGCCCGTACAAGGGCAAGATCACCGCCTACGACTCGCCGATCTACATCGCCGACGCCGCGCTGTACCTGCAGACGCACAAACCCGAACTCGGCATCAAGAACCCGTACGCCTTGGACGACAAGCAGTTCCAGGCCGCGGTGGACCTGCTCAAGCAGCAGCGCCCGATGGTGGCGGAGTACTGGTCGGACTACCTGAAGGAGAGCCAGGCGCTCAAGAGCGGTGACGCCGTCGTCGGCACCGCCTGGCAGGTGACGGTGAACCTGACCAAGAGCGAGGGCGCGCCGGTCGAATCCGTGCTGCCGTCCGAAGGCGCGACGGGCTGGTCGGACACCTGGATGGTGGGCGCGAAGTCGCCGCACAAGACGTGCTCCTACAAGTGGCTGAACCACATCGTCAGCCCGAAGGCGAACGCTCAGGTGGCCGAGTACTTCGGTGAATCGCCCTCGAACCCCAAGGCGTGCGCCGAAACCAAGAACAAGGCGCACTGCGAGACCTTCCACGCCGGTGACGCCGCGTACGCCTCGAAGATCCAGTACTGGACGACGCCGATCGCGCAGTGCCTCGACGGCCGCACCGACGTCAAGTGCAAGGACTACGGCGAGTGGACCCGCGCCTGGACCGAGATCAAGGGCTGACCTCCCGAACTCCGGGAGCGGCCGGTGGTGCCCCCCAACGCCGGCCGCTCCCGGTCCCAGCAAGGCGGAAGATGATGACGACCACTCTCGATTCGCCAAGGCGGAGAACCTCCGCCTTCCTGTACCGCAAACCCAGGCTGCGACTGGGGATCCTGCTCTCCGCGCCGATGCTGTGGCTCGGCCTCGCCTACCTCGGCGCGCTGGCGGCGCTGTTCGTGACCGCGTTCTGGAGCACCGACGTCTTCACCGGCCAGGTCGTGACCGAGTGGTCGCTGAACAACTTCGTCACTCTGTTCAGCGACGCGGTGTACCGCACGATCACCCTCCGGACGGTCGGGATCGCCGCGCTGGTCACGGTGGTCACCGCGATCATCGCCTTCCCGATGGCGTTCTACATGGCCAAATTCGCCTCGCCGAGGGCGCGGCGGCTCCTGGTGATCGCCGTCATGACGCCGTTGTGGGCGAGCTACCTGGTGAAGGCCTACGCGTGGCGGACCATGTTGTCCGGCAACGGGGTCCTGCACTGGCTGCTCAACCCGTTCGGCCTGGATACACCCGGCTACGGCGTGCTCGCGACCGTGATCACGTTGTCGTATCTCTGGCTGCCGTACATGATCCTGCCGATCTACGCGGGCCTGGAACGGTTGCCGAACTCCTTGGTGGACGCCTCGGGCGACCTCGGCGCCCGGCCGTTCCGGACGTTCCGCTCGGTGGTGCTGCCGGTGACGTTCCCGGCCGTCGTCGCGGGCTCGATCTTCACGTTTTCGTTGTCGCTGGGCGACTACATCGCGGTGAAGATCGTCGGCGGCACGTCGCAGATGCTCGGCAACGTCGTCTACGACAACATCGGCGCGGCCAACAACCTCCCGTTCGCGGCGACCGTCGCGACCGTGCCCGTGGTGATCATGCTCGCCTACCTCGCCGCCGTGCGCCGCACGGGCGCGCTAGACAACCTGTAGGAGCGCGCGATGCGGCTTTCCCGGACGACCAAATATCTTTTGCTCGCGGCGCTCGTGCTCGGCCTCGGCGTCATCTATTTCCCGCTGCTGGTGGTCCTGCTCAATTCCTTCAACGCGGACACCACCTTCGGCTGGCCGCCGTCCAGCTTCACCCTCGAATGGTGGAGCCGGGCCGCGGAGAACGAAGGCGCCCTGAACGCGCTCGGCACGAGTGTCCAAGCAGGACTCGCGGCCACCGCGATCGCCTTGGTACTCGGCACGATGGCGGCCTTCGCACTGCAGAAGTACCGCTTCTTCGGCCGCAACCAGGTGTCGCTGCTGATCATCCTGCCGATCGCGCTGCCCGGAATCGTCACCGGTATCGCGCTGAACAACGCCTTCCGCACGATCCTCGGCATCGACCTCGGCCTGTTCACCGCGATCGTCGCGCACGCGACGTTCTGCATCGTGGTGGTGTTCAACAACGTCGTCGCCCGCCTGCGGCGCATGGGCGGCAACCTCGAAGAGGCGTCGATGGACCTCGGCGCCGACGGGCTCACGACGTTCCGGCTGGTGACCTTCCCGATGCTGCGTTCGGCCCTGCTGGCCGGCGGCCTGCTCGCCTTCGCGCTGTCGTTCGACGAAATCATCGTCACGACGTTCACCCTCGGGACCGGCCTGGAGACCCTGCCGATCTGGATCCTGAACAACCTGTTCCGGCCGAACCAGGCCCCGATCGTCAACGTCGTGGCGGCGGTGCTGATCCTGGCCTCGACGGTGCCGGTCTATCTGGCGCAACGGCTTTCCGGCGACACCACTTCGGGCGGACGGCTGTAGGGCAACGCCGGTGCGACTCCTCGCGGGGCCGCACCGGCGTTTTCACTCAGTAACGACGGTCTTCGATCGCTCCCGTCGATCCGTTGTAGGTGATGTAGCCGTACTGGAAGTCGCTGCGGTAACCGGTCGGCGTCCTGTATTCACCGCTGGTGGGGAAGCCGAGATACGACGTTTCCCAGCCGAGATCCCGCCAGCGCAGCCGGATCATCCCCTTGACCTCCCAAGCGACGTTCGTTCCCGCACGCCAGTAGATCGAGTGATCAAAGCCGCCGTGGCGGAAGTGGTTGTACTTACCCTTACTGCCCGGCGTCCAGGTTTCGTCGGTGATCGGGTAGCCGACACCGGTTTGCCAGCCGGTCGCCGCGAAGCGGTCGCGGATATATCCGTGTACTTCGAAGGCATCGGTCGATGGTGACCAATAGATCGAACCGTTCCCGCTGAAGTGGGTGTACCGGCCGACGCCGTCCGGCGTAGCCACCTCGTCGGTTGTCGGGTAGCCGAAGAACACCTCCCAGCCCAGTGAACGCCACTTCTGCCAGATCCGGCCCATCACGTAATGCGCGCCGGTCGCCGCGGTCCAGTAGATCGAGGCGTTGTTGTTGTTGAAGTGGTTGACGCGGCCGATCCCGTCCGGTGTCGTCAGCTGGTCGGTGGTCGGGAAGCCGAGCGGCCCGGCCTCGCCGTTGGTCGCCTGCCACTTCGCCCGGATCTCACCGTGGATCGCCATGGCCCCGATGCTCGAGGTCCAGTAGATCGACGCGTCACCGGTGAGCGGCCCGCCCACGAAGTCGTTGTAGCGGCCATTGTTCGCTCTGGCCACGAGTTCGTCGGTCTTCGGCGACCCCAGGAACGCGTGCGCCCCGAGCGTGACGTACTTGGTCAGGATCTCCCCGGCGACGGTTTTGACGCCGTACAGCTCCGTCCAATACAGACGGCCGGAAGCGTACTGCTGCCAATGGCCGTCGCCTTCTATGAGCTCCAGCCCTACCGGAGCGCCCACAAGCGTCCGGAGAGGGGCCTCGTCCGCGTAACGCTTCTGGATGGGGGTCTGGTAGTCCGCGCGGAGGGCCAGACCGCTCGCGGGCATGACGATCTGCCGTGTCGGGTCCGTGCTCTGGTTGTCGGCCCACTTGGTGAAGTTCGCTCGGTCGAGCGACGTTGTCGGGGCGGCTACCTGGATGGCAGCGCCCACGGTCACCAGCCGGTTCGTGTCTTCGTGCGCCCCGATCTTGATCCGCGCCGGCCGGCTGCCCGCGACGCTGAACCGGGCGGTCCGCGGGTTCACGATGTACCGCTGTCCCGCGGCCACGTTGCGGCCGTTCACCGCCGTCGCCGTCACCACGACCTGGGTGTCGGTCTCCGAGGGGAAGAGGAACGAGAAGGTCGGACCGGTACCCGTCCGCAGGGAGTTGACTTCACACGTGCTGCTTCGGGGGCAGTGCAGCCGGTCGGCTCGCCAGGCGACGGTGAGCGGCCCATCTGTGTCATCGTTCGCCGACGCGGCGAGGTGCACCGATTCCCCCGCGGAGAAGACGGTCGCGTCGCCGGGAGTCGTCAATGAGACGGTGGGACCGGCCTCGCCGGGCAAGAAGGTCTGACTGTAGTTCGCCACAGCGCCGTGGGGATCGCTCACCGTCAGTGTGACCGTCACCGGCTCTGCAGCCGAGTACGTGTGTTCCGTCGTGCGACCGCTGCCGGTGGCACCGTCACCGAAGGACCACTGGTAGCCGAGGGACTCGAGGTCCGGGTCATGTGACCCACTCGCGTCGAACGAGATCGTCTTCGTCGCCGGAGCGACCGTCGCGGTGAAGGCGGCGACCGGGGTCTTGTTGGCAGGCTTGTAGCTCAGCCTGCGCATCTTGGCGGAAGCGGCGTCGGCCACCACTATGTCGCCGTTCGGTGCCGTCAATACGGCGACAGGGTCACCGATATCGGTGGCGAGGGCGGTGATCTGCTGCGTCGCCCGGCCGCTCGAGTCGAAGGCAAGGGTCGAAAGCGAATGTGCACCCTTGTTGGCTACGAAATGAATTCCCCGGTACATGGCGGGATAGGAGGTTCCGGTGTAAGCGACTCCGCCGACCAAGGTATCCGCGGTTCCGTGCACGGATTCGGCGAGTGGTCCGGCATTGGCGACATTGGCGCATTCCGGTAGATCGCGATAGCCAGGTGCCCTGGTGGTTCCTTCCCAGCACGGCCATTTGAGGTTCTGCCCGGCGAACGCGAGGTTGACCTCGTGGCGCGCACCCCATCCGGAGTCGGTGACGATCACCCCGCCTCGAGGGTCCAGCGCGATTCGCGGATCACGCAGCCCGCTGACGTAGTTACGGCTTCGCCAGGAGCGGGAGGATCCCGCCTCGTAGTACGGATTCGTGGACAGGCCTTGGCCGTTGGTGTCGATACGCAGCACTTTCCCGGTCGGCTGGGCCGGATCCGACGCGCGCAGGGCGAACTTGTCCACGTTGTCCTTGGTCGCTCCGTCTGTCGGCCGGACGGCGGAGTTGTCACCCACCGCGACCCAGAGCGTGTCACCCGAAGGCTCGACCACGACATCCTGGATGCCCTTGTTGTCGGAGTTCACCGGGAACTCGATGAGCGGCGTTTCGTTCGCCAGACCGGTCGGTGCACCCGTCCCGTCGGCCTGCCATTTACTGAGGCGGAACACCTGAGTGGACGTACCGGTCGACAACGCCCTGGTGGTATAGACCGTTCGGCTGGTGGTGAAGTCAGGTGCCACCGCGATTCCGGTGAGGCCGAGCGAACCGGAGGTGAACACCGGGAGTGACGCGATCTGGGTCGGCTGGCCGCCCTGTGGTGTCAGATGGACGGTTCCCAGACGACCGGTGCTCAGGACACTTCCGTCCGGAAGGAAGGCTGCGTCGGTGAGTTCTCCGGCCTGCTGGCCGGTGGGCGTGTCGATCAGTGCGAAGTCTCCGGGTAGCACCGGCGCTGCGTGAGCCGCGGGTGCCGTGACGACCACGGTGCCCAACAGGGCGGTGGCGGCCGCGGAGACGACCAGGGATCTTCGAGTCCGCATTGGACCTTCTTTCTCCGAATACGCAGAGTGCCATGTGCGGAAGTGCTCACGAACGCACAAAAATCGCGAGTTGCTCATTCTGCAACGCGACGCGACGTTCCGCCCCCAGCGCCCTCGTTTCTGGCTATGAGCATGCCGGACGCTAGCGCCTGGTCAAGGTCGCGTCATTCGGCTGAAAGTGTGATCACGTACTGTCCACGACGGCCTGTGATAAACCTCATCTTCGGCTAACGCCGAAATCTGCACATCGAACGAGCGTTCGATTCCCTGGTGGACAAGTTCGAGTGTCCATTCAGGCACGGCCATTCGGCCCAAAATCGGCAAAAGGACTTGCCGGACTTCTCGGGCCCCAGCAATATCGACTCGCCGACCTGTGAAGGAGCCGAGGGCTGTCCTGGGTGGGCATCCCAAGGGGGGAAGTCATGAAGCGGATCCGTCGTAGACCTGTCCTGCCCGCAAGACTCCGGGTGACGCTCGCATTGCTGTTGATCGTCGCCTTGGTCGCGACGCTGGGGCCGGCGGCTTCGCAGCGTTTCCCGTCGTCGGACGAAGCAGGGGCAGCCGCGGCGGCGGACACACCGAAGCAGCAATCGGGTTCCGCCGAGGGCGTTCCGGACCGGCCCACGCCCGACAGCGCGGCCGCGCCGGCGGTCAACCGGGCGATGGCCGCTTCACTTCAGTCGAAGTATCCACCGCTGACCTTCCCCGAGCCCGCAGCGGACAAGCGCAGCAGCGCGAAGGCCGTCCCGCCGCCCGCCGCCCAAGTCCATGGCTTCGATGCGCAAGCCAGCAAGGAACTGCCCCAGCAGCGCACCACGCACAGCAGCGTCTACGCCAACCCCGACGGTACGCAGACCACCGTGTACGGCCACGACCCGTTGAACTTCCCACTGCCCGGGGGTGGCTATGGCCCCGTCGACACCGCCGCGGTCCCCGATCAAGCGGGTGGATGGCGTAAAGCGGGCGACGAACTCCAGGTCCACATGGGGCAGACGAGTGGCTCGATGCGGGTCAGTGATGCCGCGGGGCACGAGGCCGCCTTCACTTTGCTCGGCGCACGGGCGACAGCCGGACGCGCGGAAGGCAACGCGGTCAGCTACCCGGATGTCCTGCCGAACGCCGACATGCGGGTCGAGTTCACCGCTGGTGCGGCGAAGGAGTGGTTCGTCCTCAAGAACCCCGAGGCTCCTCACGCGTGGGAGTTCGCTCTCGACTTGAAGGGTCTCGAGGCGAAGATCGCCGACGGTCAGATCGTCTTCGTCGACCAGGCGGGAGCGGTCGTCCTGCGTGTCCCGGCCGGCTACATGATCGACTCCAGCCGCCAGGAAAGCGGCGAACCGGCGACCTCCCATGGCGTCACCTATCGGCTCGGAAACCGTGACGGCAAGCAGATCCTCCGGGTAGAGCTCGACTCCTCGTGGCTGCGTGACCCGGCCCGGGTCTACCCCGTGCAGGTGGACCCGACCGTGGTCAAGGAGTCGGTCAGCACCGGCAACATGGTGGTCGAGAACGGTGCGCGCTACACCAACCACCACGAGCTGCGTATCGGCCGCAGCGGGGGCAAGACCGCATCTAGCTTCCTGAGGTTCGGCGGCATCGGTGGCGACCTGAAGGACAACCGGATCTTCGGCGCCCAGCTGCAGCTCACCAACTTCTGGTCCGGTTCCTGTACGCCTCGCCCGATGTCGGTGCACCCCGTCACCGCGGACTGGGGTTCGTCCGGGACACCTCCGATCGGCGCCGCACTGGGCGGAGGTGTCTTCTCGCACGGGTACATGGCGCCCTTGGCGACCCGTTCCAACTGTCCGACGGCGCACGAGCTGATCGACCTGGGCGTCGGAGGTCGTGACCTCGTGCAGCAGTGGGCCAGTGGCTCGCCCAACCACGGTCTCGCGCTCCAGGCACCGACCGACCCTGCGGCTTGGAAGCGCTTCACCGGGTTCGGCACGGCCAACCCGCCGCGGCTGTACGTGACGCACTCGCCCTACAACGCCGATTACCGCATCGACCGTGCCACCCCGGAACCGCCGGTTACCCGGGTCACTCCGGGCAAGGTCAAGATCACCGTGACCAACCGTAGTGCGCAGGCGTGGACGCGCAACGACTTCGCGCTGGGCTACCGCATTTACGACCGGAGCGGGACGCTGCGCGATTCTCACGTGGCGGCGGAGCTTCCCGGTGATGTGGCACGAGGTGCGTCCGTCACGCTCGACGCCGAGATCAAGGCCATCGGTGTCGGTAGCTACCTGCTCGACTTCAGCATGTTGCGCAAACCGGGCGACTATTTCACCGATCACCAGGTCGCGCCGGCGCGGATCGGGCTCGACGTGTACGACGTGCCGCCGTTCATCAAACAGCAGTACCCGCCCAATGGCGCCTCCGTCCAGACATTGACGCCGCAGTTGTGGGCGAGCGGGATCGACGTCGACCCTCCCGCGGGCAGCACCTTGAAGTACCGGTTCGAGGTTTGCGAGAAGGGAGCGGACGACAACCCGGTCAACTGCTTCAGCTCCGCGCACCAGACGAGTCCTACTTGGACGATCCCGGACAAGAAGCTGTTCTGGAACAAGATCTATCTCTGGCGTTCGTTCGCCTTCGACGGCAACAGCGAGAGCGAAGCGTTGCCCTTCAGCGCCATCTTGAGCGCCGTTCCGCAGCCCGCGATCACCTCGCATATGGCCATGACGCCGCACAGCGGCTCCGACCGCGACTTCGACCCGATGGTCGGCAACTACTACTCCAGCGCGGTCGACGTCCAGATCCCCACGGCGGGCCCCGACCTCAGTGTCATCCGGACCTACAACACTCTGGACCCTCGCCGCGACCACTGGTTCGGCACCGGGTGGGCGACGAAGTACGACATGCGGGTGGTCCGGGACTACGTGGGGAACGTCCTCGTCACCTATCCCGACGGCCAGCAGATGCGGTTCGGGCTCAACCCGGACGGCACCTACGCACCGCCGCAAGGCCGGTTCGCCGCTTTCAAGTCCGTGCCGGAGGGCGGGTGGAGCCTGACCGACAAGTCGGCGACCACGTACCGGTTCGACTCGTCGGGCAAGCTCACCGGATACACCGATGGTGTCGGACGTGGCGTGATCCTGTTCTGGGACGGGGAGAAACCTGTCCGCGCGCTGGACATCGCCAGCAAGCGCCAGATCGTCTTCCAGATCCAGGACCGCAAGGTCAGCCACGTGTTCGCGACCGAGGTCAACGGGCAGATCCGGCAGTGGAAGTACTTCTACGAAGGAAACCGTCTGCGGCGTGTCGAAGACCCGATGGGGAACAGCACTCGTTACGACTACGTCGATCAGTCCCGCTTCCGCACGGTGGTCAACGACACGACGCCGGACGGGTACTGGCGGCTCGGTGACCAGACCGGGGACGTCGCGGTCAGCCAGGTCGCGCTCAACCGGGGCAAGGACAACGGCAAGTACAAGAACGTCGTGCTCGGAGCGCCGGGTGCGGTCCCCGGGTCGGCGGACAGCGCCGCGACGTTCAACGGTTCGTCCTCTTCGGTCCAGCTGCCGGACGGCGCCGTCAAGAAGAGCAGGGACCTCGCGGTCGAACTGTGGTTCAAGACCAGCGGTTCCGGAGTTCTGCTCGGCTATCAGCAGAACGATCTCGCCGGCGCGGTCCAGAACGCCTACACGCCGGCGCTGTACGTCGGTACGAACGGCAAACTCCACGGTCAGTTCGCGGACGGTACGACCGCTCCGATGGTCACCCCGGGAGTGGTCAACGACAACAAGTGGCACCACGTAGTGCTTTCCGGCTCGCTCGCGACCCAATGGCTCTACCTGGACGGCGTCCAGGTCGCATCGAAACAGGGGGTGATCGACCACGGCAACCAGACCAAGGCATACGTGGGAGCGGGCTTCATCTCGGGTAACTGGCCCGCCAAGCCGGCCAACGACCACGGCTACTTCGCCGGGGCGATCGACGAGGTCGCCATCTTCACCAAACCCCTTGGGGACAACGCGGTCCGCGAGCACTTCCAGGCCGCCCAGCCATCGGATGGGTTGAGCAAGATCGTCCTGCCCAGCGGCAGGATCGCCGCGGAGGTGGAGTACGACACGGTCAGTGAGCGGGTCAAGGCCTACACCGACCGCAACGGGGGGAAATGGCGGCTGGGCGTCCCGGTGATCACCGGTGAAGACAACAACCTGATCCGTACCGTCCAGTTCGCCGACCCTGGGAACCGTAACCACACCTTCGACTACGACCCGGTCCGGGGCCGGATCCTGCGGACGGTCACCCCGCTGGGGCTCGGCGTGCGCCCGGAGGATCAGACCGGCCAGCCCAGTGAAGAGATCGGCTACGGGATCCGGACCTACGACTACGACGACGAAGGCAACCAGAACACGATCGTCTCCGAGAACCTCAACAAGGTCACGCTCGGTTTCGACCAACGCGGCAACGTGATCAGCAAGCAGACCTGCTTGATGGTCGGGCAGTGCCAGACCGAGTACTTCGGCTACTACCTCAACTCCGCGAATCCACTAGATCCGTCCAACGACAAGGTCTTGTGGAGCCGGGACGGCAGGTCGACGAACGCGAGCGACAACCGATACCTGACGACGTACACCTACAACGCCAAGGGCGATCTCCTCACCCAGGAGATGCCCGACGGTGGGAAGGTCACGCACACCTACACCACGGGCACCGAGCAGTCGCTCGACGACGCGCAGTCGCCCGTTCCCGCGGACCTGCTCCTGAACACCGTCGGAGCCACGGGTGAAAACACGGGCTACCGGTACTACAAGTCCGGCGATCTCGGCGAGATCCATCAACAGTCCGGGATGCGCACGCGCTTCGCCTATGACGTCGGTGGGAGGCGGACGTCATCGACGATCTATGTGGACGCGTTCCCTGACGGCATCAAGACCACCTATGAGTACGACGCGCTCTCGAGGGTGATCGCGGAGACCGGACCCGAGACCACGAACAGCGTCACCGGCGTCAAGCATCAGGCCCGGACCGTCACGGCCTACGACGAGGACGGGAACGTCAAGCGCGAGGAGACTTCCGACCTCCTCGGTGGCGATCCGGCCCGGGTCACCGCCCGCGAGTACGACGAGCACGGGCGGCTGGTGAACCTCGTCAACCCCGAGGGCAAGGAGACGCGGTACGGCTTCGACGTCTTCGGCAACCGGATGTTCGAGATCGATGCCAGTGGGGTGAAGCGGTCCTATGCCTACACGGCTCGGAACGAGGTCGCCGAAATACGGCTGCACGATTGGCACGGTGGCGTGGTCGACCCGGCCGGGGGCGACGGTCGCCCTGGCGACGGTGAGGGCGATACCGATCCGGCGAACTCGAAGCCGACGGTGCTCGAGTCCTTCCGGTACGACGAGTCCGGGCGGCAGATCCTGCACACCGACGCGATGGGCCGCAAGACACGCAACAACTACTACGCCAATGACCTGATCGCTCAGGTCGTGGCGGAGGGCTACAAGGATCCGGTCACCGGATACGTTCGTGACCTCGTGCTGGAGAACAACAGCTACGACGGTGCCGGGAACCTGACCAAGCAGACCACCGCGGGCAACCGGACCACGACCTACGACTACGACGTCGTGAGCAGGCTCATCCAAACCTGGGAAGACCCCGGCAAGCTCGACCGCAGCACGCGGCTGACCTACGACCGCAGTGGCAACGTGATCCGCACCGAGAAGTCCGGCAACCCCTCGAACGCCGGTGGCGGGCAGGTGAACACCGCCGAGGTCACCGAATTCGAGTACAACGCCTCCGGTCAGCGGACGAAGCAAACCGTCCACAATGGTCTGGAGCGGCTGGTCACCCAGTGGGCCTACGACGAGCGTGGCATGCCGACGGCGGTGACGGATCCTCGCGGGAACCCGTCGTTGCCCGACTACACCACGACGATGAAGTACGACGAACTGGCCAGACCCATCCAAGCCACCGGTCCGCGTGTCCGCACCGAATCGAACGGCGGTGCGCCTGCAGACACTCGGGCGACGATGGTCACCGGATACGACACCTTCGGCGCAGTCACTCATACGAAGGATCCGCTCGGCCGGGTCACCACGGCGGAATACGACAAGCTCGGGCAACTGGTGAAGGCGAGTATGCCGTCGTACACGCCACCCGGTGCCACGGCGCCGATCACACCGACCAAGGAGATCCGTTACGACGCCATGGGGCGGGTGATCAAGCAGATCGACGCCCGCCAGCACGCGACCGAGCTTCGGTACGACCAGCTGGGCAGGCTGCTGGAACGGCACGACCCGCAGGACGGTGGCACGGCCGCCGGGGTCTGGAAGTACTCGTACACGATGACCGGTCTGCCGCTGTCCGCGACTTCGCCGACGGGCGCCCGGGTCGAAGCGACCTATGACGAACTGGGTCGCAAGGTGACGTCGACCGCGGTGGAACGGTTCCCCAACCCGACTTCGCACACCACGCGGTACCGGAACGACGACGCGGGCAACGTAGTGGCGGTCGAGAACCCGGCCGGCGAGAAGATCCTGAACACCTACGACAAGTTGAACCAGCTGATCACCGCGGTCGATCCGGCAGGCGTCACGACCCAGCGGGGTTACGACCGGCAGGGACGTCTCGTCCGGGCGAGCGATGGCGCGGGTACCACGAAGCGGCTCAACTACGACCTGGCGGGCCGCAGGATCTCCGAGTTCGACGTCGACGGGCAATGGACGGGTTCGCAGCCAGTACTGCGGGAGCGCAAGTTCACTTACGACCCGGCCGGCAACGTGAAGACGGCCGAGGACTGGGAGAAGCGCGTCACGACTTTCTCCTATGACGCGGCGAACCGGCTGTCCAGTCAAGTCGAGCCTGTCGCGGACGGAAAGACGATCACGACGTCGTTCGGCTACGACGCCGCCGGGAACCGCACCAGGTTCACCGACGGACGGACGAACAAGACCGTCTTCACCTACAACACCCTGAACCTGCCGGAATCGGTGATCGAGCCGTCCACCGCAGCGCATCCCGCGGCGGCTGACCGGACCTGGACACAGTCCTATGACGCGGCGGGCAACGCGACGCGTCTGACCGCGCCGGGGAACGTGAGCCGCGATCGGACGTTCGACGCCCCGAACCGGATGGTGACGGAGACCGGTTCGGGCGCCGAGACACAAACCGCCGACAAGACACGGACTTACGACGCCGACGGTCGTCTGCGGGTGGCGGGGAGCAACGCGTACACCTACAACGATCGCGGTGGTCTGCTGACCGCGACCGGTACTTCAGGTGCGTCGTCCTTCGAATACGACACCGCCGGACGCGTCATCACCCGGACGGATGCCGCCGGCACGACCCGATACGGCTATCTCAAGGGGCGCCTGAACACCGTCACCGACGGTGCGACCGGCGGCGTGCTGACCTACGGCTACAACGAGGCAGGGAAGGTCAAGACGGTCGACTATGGCGCCGGCCGTATCCGTACCTACGACTACGACAACCTGGCACGGCCGAAGTCCGATGTCCTGAAGGAAGCGAACGGGACGGTTCTCTCGTCCATCGCCTACACCTACGACCCGAACGACCGGGTCAAGACGAAGACGACCGCGGGGTTGGCGGGCTCCGGTCAGAACAGCTACTCGTACGACTACCAGGGGCGGATGCTCTCCTGGACCGACCCGGCGGGCAAGGCGACCGAGTACGGCTGGGACGACGCGGGCAACCGCGTCAAGGCGGGTGACAAGAACGCGACCTACGACGAGCGGAACCGTGTCCTCGCCGACGGCGACTACACCTACGCCTACTCGCCGCGCGGTTCGCTGAGTTCACGCACGTCGTCCGGCATGGAGGAGAAGTACTCCTTCGATGCCTTCGACAGGCTGGTCAAGTTCGGCACGACCGAATACACGTATGACGACTTCGACCGGCTCGCGACCCGAGGCGGACAGAAGTTCTCCTACGCGGGGATGGAAAGGGATACGGTCAGCGACGGCGTCTCGCGGTTCGGCCGCGGACCTGATGGCTCATTGCTGTCGCTTTCGCAGGGAACCGACTCCCGGCTCACGCTTTCCGACCGGCACGGTGACGTCGTCGGTGCCTTGGCGCCCGCGTCGGGTGGAGTCGTCGATTCGACGGCGTACGACCCGTACGGCAAGCGGATCGCGTCGACCGGTGCTTCGCGGACTGTCGGCTTCCAGGGTGACTGGACGGATCCCGACAACGGCAACGTCAACATGGGGGCGCGGTGGTACCAGCCGGGTTCCGGCACCTTCGCCTCACGCGACAGCATCGAGCTCCCGTTCTCGCCGTCGATCAGCGCGAACCGCTACTCGTATGTGCTGGGTTCGCCGCTGAACTACTTCGACCCGGATGGCCACGGCTGGTTCAGTGACCTGTGGGACAAGGCGGGCACCATCGTGCACACCGCCCTGGACGTGGCGGGCATGATCCCCGGTATCGGCGAGATCGCCGACCTCGCGAACGCCGCGATCTACGCGGCCGAGGGTGACTGGGAGAACGCCGCCTGGTCGGCGGCGGGCGCGATCCCGTTCGGTGGCAACGCCGCGACCGCCGCGAAGTGGGCGCGAAAGGCTGGCGACTTCATCGGCAACGGCCGGCGGGCGGGCCGCCACGCCGACGACGCGATCGGTCTCGGCCGTCGCTATGGCGATGATGTCGCCGGTGCCGCTCGCCGGGGTGTCGACGATGCTGCTGCGGCTGCTGCTCGGAAGGCCTCTGCTGTTGCGGCTGCTCGTAAGGCGGCTGCCGCCGCCGCTGCGGCCGCGGCTCGGCGGGCCGCGGCCATCCTGGCGAAGAAGAAGGCGGCCGCGGCCGCCGCGCGGGGTGCCGCGGAGCGGACGGCGAAGCGCAATCCGATTCCGACGTTGAAGGCGGCTTTGAAGCCGGTGTTCAAGGGGACGGATCTGGTGTCGTCGTCGCCGTTGTTGCCGGCGCGGGTGGTGCAGGCGTTCAAGGCGGATGTGCAGGATTCGGGTCGGGTTTTCGATTTCTTCAAGAAGCAGGTGGTGGGGGACGGGAACGTCGTCCAGAACGTCGCGGAGACTGTGACGGCGGTGTCGGAGGTTGCTCAGTCGGGGGCTTCTCCTGATGATCTTCTGTCCGCTCTGGGTGGTTTGGCTGGGCGGAACAAGAGTCGGGGTAAGCATCACGACGAGTCGTCCGGCGGTTCGGATACGAGCTGTGTGACACAGAAGAACAGTTTTGATCCGAACACGCTGGTGGTGATGGGTGACGGGTCTCGTAAGCCGATCAAGGATGTGAAGGTCGGGGACAAGGTCCTGGCGAAGGATCCGACGACGGGGCGTACCGCGGTTCGGGTGGTGACGGATGCGCGTTCGCATGCGAGCAAGCGGACGTTGGTCGAGGTCGGTGTCGCGAGTGAGGCCGGTCGTGGGTCTGTGGTGGCGACGGATGAGCATCCGTTTTGGGTGGCTTCGGAGAAGCGGTGGTCTCACGCTGTTGATTTGAAGGCTGGTCATCGGCTGGAGACCGGGGATCATCGGGATGCGACGGTTACGGGGACGCGGTCGTGGTCGGAGGTGCGGCGGGTCTACAACCTGACCGTCGACACCGACCACACGTACTATGTCCTGGCGGGGGTCACTCCGATCCTCACCCACAACTGCGGTAGCGCGAACGGTGGAAAGTATGGCGATCTGCAACCTGCTGGAGCAGGAAAAGAGATCAACCATATTCCTGCCAACTCATCTAGTCCGCTCAGCAAGTATAGCGGTCCGTCGATTCGCATGGACTACGCTGACCATCGAGCGCTTTACAGCACTGGATCGTCTCTCGAATCAAAAGCGTGGCGCATGATGCAGAAGGAACTCATCGACGGCGGAGACTTCCGGGGCGCCATGCAAATGGACGTGGATGACGTTCGGGCTCGTTTCGGAGATAAATATGACGAGGCGATCAGGGCGATGTGGGTGAGCCTCAGTCAAAATAACGCTCTCCGAAAATGGGTTTCAGGTCGACAGGGCTCTTAGGTGTCAAAGGGAAAGAGAAAAGATTCAGGTGTTGTCAGAATGGAAGCAAGAGATTGTCGAGTGCGGTGACCTCGTGCAAGATGATGATGGCGTTACCCCTCAGAGTGAGGCTGAACGCCGCTGGAATCGCTATGTCGAGCTGGCTGATTCGGTGACCGGAAGTGAAGGGCCAACTGGTGTAGCTGCGATAGTTGCTTCCTTGAAAGCCGAGGAAGATTACGGAGCGTATCAATCGGCGCACGCGGCGCTAGGTCGATTTCCGGATTCAGACCTCGGGAAGGGAATAGCGCTGTCCGCCTCGGATCTCGCCGCTATTCCGAAAGATAACAGTGGCAATGTCCTGATGATTTTGGCGCGCTCGGGCCCTGTGGCAGTTGATAGCTTCAATCAAGAAATTCAGGCCGTTGCTTCGAGCGCGCGAAATGAAATTCGTCAGCTTGTGGAGTTTCATGAGTCAGAGGAGTGGCTTGCCGGTGTGGGCGATCGGGGCATCCTTCTGATGCCGCGGGAATAGTCCGCTGTCTGGTTTCGAAGCCCATCGATAATGGTAGCGGGTTGATGGTCGGGAATCATCCAGGCTTGGTCGTCATGTCGGCGGTAACGCCGCGACGACGGCGAAGTGGGCGCGGAAGGCGGGCGGCTTCATCGGCAACGGTCTCCGAGCGGGCCTTCACGCCGACGACGTGATCGGTGTCAGCCGTCGTCGTGGCCATGATGTCGCCAGCGTGGCTCGCCATGGTGTTGACTAGGCTGCGCTGCCCGTAGGCGGCCTCCGCAGTGGCGGTTCTGGCGAAGGATCCGACGACGGGGCGTACCGCGGTTCGGGTGGTGACGGATGCGCGTTCGCATGCGAGTAAGCGGACGTTGGTCGAGGTCGGTGTCGCGAGTGAGGCCGGTCGTGGGTCTGTGGTGGCGACGGATGAGCATCCGTTCTGGGTGGAGTCGGAGAAGCGGTGGTCTCACGCTGTTGATTTGAAGGCTGGTCATCGGCTGGAGACCGGGGCGCCAGAAGCGGCGTGCTTATCCTGTCAGAGTGTTCTTGCTCGACGTGGAGCGAAAGACCTATCGAGGTGAAAAGGATGCGCGAGTCGGAGCTGGAGAAATTCCTCAGGTCGTGCGGCTGGGAGGGGGCTGGGTTTCGCCGTGAGAAGGATGCCATCGTGGCGGGTCTGGAGCGTGTCGGTTTCGCCTGTCATGAGGAGGCGCGGAAGTTCTTGGGTGAATATCTTGGCCTAAGGGTCGACCATCTCCCGGCCCTCGTTATCGCGGGCGAGAGGATTTCAAGTTGGACGAATTTTGATCCGTCCGCGGTCTGCGCCACCCGTGATGCAGACGTGGCGCGCCGATGCGCAGAGGTGGCTAACACCTCCCTATTCCCGATTGGCCTGGACAGCTTCCATCTGACCGTTTACTCGGGAAGCGACGGAAGGTTCTATGCGGGGTTCGATTCTTCGGTCTATCAATATGGGGAAGATTGCAAGGCAATGTTCTCGATGATGAGGGCTGGGATTCGACCAATTTTATTGGGTGAGTGGACGCTTCAGTGAGAAGGATGCGCGGCAGTCCGTGTTACTCTGGACCGGATCGCCAGGGAATCAGTTGTCGAGGGGGATGATGTGAGCAGGCGACATCTTCGTATAAACCGGTTCGGCTTTGCTGAGTACGAAGACATGAGTGAACTCTCTTGTCGAGTGAACATTTCCGAACTGGCCGAGGTTTTGGGTTCAATCGTGGAATTCGTCTTTTTGGAAGAAGCCGAATTGCTTGATTCGATGACTGGCGAGGCGCAAGCGAACTTCGTGGTCCCTTTGGGAATGTCTGCGAAGATGCTGTCGAGTGGAGAATATTCGGCGATGGAGTTTGTCTCAGCGGCCTGCACTGTGAGGTTTTGCGCCGAACCGCACATGGCGGAGTTCCCAGACGAACTCGCGCGAATGTTGTCTCGATTGCCTAGATAATGAGGGCGAAGGGAGGCGTGTAGGAGGTCCAGCTTCGGCTGAGGCGTCTTGGTCAAATCGGCCGGAACGAATCAGTCGCCTCCCGCAGCGCCGCCAGCATCCCCGGATCCGTCACCGCGTGTCCGGCCGCTTCGACGAGCTCCAGCTTCGAGTCCGGCCAAGCCCGGTGCAGCTCGTAGGCCGTCGCCGGCGGACACACCGCGTCGTACCGCCCCTGCACGATCACCCCGGGAATCCCGGCGAGCTTCCCGGCTTCCCGGATCAACTGCCCTTCCTCCAGCCACGCCCCATGGCAGAAGTAGTGCAGCGCCAGCCGCGCAAAGGTGACCGCGAAATCGGGCGACGCGTACTGGTTGTGGAAGGCGGGATCCGGGCGCAGGCAGACGATCGCGCCTTCCCAGGTGCTCCAAGCGATGGCCGCACGTTCCCGGATCGCCCGATCAGGGTGATAGACGAGTTCGCGGTAGGCCGACAACGGGTCGTCGCGGCGGTCTTCCGGTATCGGCGCGAGGAAGGCTTCCCACTCGCGGGGGAAGAGGTTCGCGGCGCCGCCGTTGTAGATCCAGTCGAGTTCGCCGCGCCGGACGGTGAAGACGCCGCGCAGGATGATCTCGCTGACGCGGCTCGGGTGGGTCTCGGCGTAGGCCAGGGCGAGAGTCGCGCCCCACGAGCCGCCGAAGAGTTGCCACTGGTCGAGATTCAGCCGTTCGCGCAGCTTTTCCATGTCCGCGACGAGGTGCCAGAGGGTGTTGGCCGACAGGTCGACGTCCGGCGTGCCGATATGCGGTGTGCTGCGGCCGGCGCCCCGCTGGTCGAACAGGATGATCCGGTAGGCCTCGGGGTCGAAGTGCCGCCGGGCCATGGAGGAGATGCCGCTACCAGGGCCTCCGTGCAGCACGACCACGGGTTTGCCGTCCGGGTTCCCGGCTTCCTGGCAGTAGATCCGGTGCCCGTCGCCGACGTCGAGCATGCCCTCGGCGCGCACGTGGATCGGCGGGTACAGGTCATCCATAAGAACACTCTGCCCGAATCGGCGAGTGTCCGAAGGGTGGGGGCCCGCCCCCGCCGCCGGGCTGAGCGGGCCCCCGGTCTTCGGTCGCGTCAGCAGCCCGCCGCGGCGGCCACGTTCGCGAATCCCTTCCCGGCACCGGTCACCTTGTTGCTCGCGCAGACCTTGTTGCCCGTCGCGGCCTTCACGAGATAGAAGCCGTAGGCGTAGCTGGACTGCACGTCCGCGGTGTTGCCGGAGAAGGTGTTGCCGCGGCCCCAGCCGTCAAGCTGGACATGGACCTCGAAGCCGCCATAGGTCGCGTCGTGCACGAAGACCTTGCTGCCCCGGTTGTCCGCGACCACGTAGTTGTTGCCCTTCATGTCCACCCAGCTGTCGGCGAAGTGCTCGCCGCTCTGCCCGGTCCCGTCGAAGACGTTGCCGCGCAGTTCGCCGCCGGTGGTGCCTTCCTTGATGTCGATCGACTCGGCTCGCACGTTCGGGCCGATCTTGTTGTTCAGTGCCTTGTTGCGGTCGCTCCGGTCAGGCGTTCCGCCGGGCCAGTTGCCCTTCGCGGAACCGAAGTAGATGCCTTCGCCGTAGCCCGCGTACTCGCGGCCGGTGTCGGTCACCTCTGAGTTCTTCACGACGTTGTCGGTGCTCGTGTACTGGAAGTGGATGCCCTCGTGACCGACGCCGGTGACCTTGATGCCGTCGACGACGGTGCTTTTGACGCCGGTCGCCATCAGGCCCTTCTGGCCACCGGTGAGGGTGAAGCCGGTCAGGTTCCAGTAGCTGCCGGTCAGTTCGAGCGTGCGCCCGGCCGAGGCTTTGATGACCGCGCTTCGCGGCCCCTTCAGCGTGATCCGGCCGCTGGACGTACCGCTCTTCGCCGCCTTGAAGTTGCCCGTGAAAGTCGTGTCGGCCGCGAGTTCGATGACTGTGCCTGGAGTGACCGAAGCGAGCGCCGCCGTGAGCTGCTCCGAAGTCCCTACGCGGACCGTCGCGGCCTTTGCCGGGTACGCCGCCAGCGTCGACAGCAGGGCCACACCGGCCGCAACGGCCAGAACCCGCTCACGAACACGCATCCGTGGTCCTCCTCGTCGAGGGATCGAACTGGTCGTGGCGGCGACGGGCTAGACGTTAAGCCTCTTTACGAATGAGAGTCAAGGACATGATTGAAGTTCATATACGTGAACAACTAAAGGAGGGTGCCGCGCTACGGGGCCATCCGAGAGCGAGCAAGGGCCCTTTGCTACCGCGGGTGGGGTGTGTGGATATAGAGACGTTGAGTGTCCCTATATCCACACACCCTGTACTCCGCGTTGCGGTGCTAACTGGCCGTGTCGGTAGGCCATGCAGTCACCGCGAAGGGAAGCAAGGGACCTTTGCTACCACGCTCCCTCGGCGGGAGTGGTAGCAAAGGTCCCTTGCTCTCTTTTCGCAGGTCAGGGGGGTGGGTCAGTCGTGGAAGGAGTGCTCCGGAGCCGGGAATTCGCCTCGCCGGACGTCCTCCGCGAACGCGGTCGCGGCCCCGGCCAGCACGCCGGCGAGGTCGGCGTACTTCTTCACGAAGCGTGGGGTCCTGCCGCGCCGAAGCCCGGCCATGTCCTGCCAGACGAGCACCTGCGCGTCGCAGTCCGGCCCGGCGCCGATGCCGACGGTCGGGATCTTCAGTTCGTGCGTGATCCGCTTCGCCGCTTCGGCGGGCACCATCTCCATGACGACCGCGAAGGCTCCGGCCTCCTCCAGGGCGAGCGCGTCGGCGAGCAGCGCTTCGGCCGCTTCGCCGCGCCCCTGAACGCGATAGCCGCCCAGATTGTGTTCACTCTGCGGCGTGAATCCGATATGTCCCATCACGGGGACGCCGGCCGACGTCAGCGCCTCGACATGCGGAGCGAATTTCCGCCCGCCTTCGAGTTTCACCGCGTGCGCGCGGCCTTCCTTCATGAACCGCACCGACGTCTCCAGCGCCTGCTGCGGGGAAAGCTGATACGAACCGAATGGTAGATCGGCCACGACCAGCGCCCGCTTCACCGATCGGGTGACCGCGCGGACCAACGGAAGCAGCTCGTCCACGGTCACCGGAAGCGAAGTGTCGTAACCGAACACGTTGTTCGCCGCGGAATCCCCCACGAGTAGCACGGGAATGCCCACTTCGTCGAACAACGCGGCGGTGTACATGTCGTAGGCGGTGAGCATCGGCCAGGCTTCGCCGCGCTCCTTCATGTCACGAAGGTGATGTACGCGGACTTTCTTCCCAGATGTGGCCTGGGGCGCCGCGCCGGTCCCGTACGGAGCGGTGAGCTCGCCGGAATCCTTTTCGGTGGCAGACATCCTTGTCGACCGTCCTTCCCTCGAGGCCTCGAAGAGGTCCCCGGGTCGTGGAGCTGAACAGGACAAAGCGTGACATGCCCGGATAGCGCTCCCAAGGCCCTGCGACCAGCTTCACACCGCGGCGTCACGCCCGCGGATGAGGAAATTCAGACCAGAGGATGATGATCGTTGACAACCACACAGGGTTGTGTGACGTCAAGTAAGTACAGCTGTCGATCTCCTGTGTGCACCGCGAAGGACCAGAATGGCAAACCCAGTGAGCCGAGTCGCGCCGTGGAAGGCGAGGGCGGGCGGGATCGTCGCCACCCTCGTGCAGCTCGCGGCCGTGTTCTCGGTGATCCTCCTGATCGCCGGCGGAGTGAAGGGGCCGGTGCTCAGGACGGGTGACATCGCCTTCTCGGCCTTGAGCATCCCGACGAACGCGAGCCTCGTGATCGTCCTGCTGCTCGTAGTCCTCGGCGCCGCGCTCCGCCGCCGCAAACGCGCGGCCCTCTACACGCTCCTGCTGTTCCAGGTCGGCGGCCTGGCGGTGACGCTGGCGTTCCAAGCCGCCCTGCTGTGGTCACCCGGACTGCTGAAACTGGGTCCGTGGCAGGTCCGGCACATTCCGCACCAGGTGTGGGTGCTGGCCATCGCCGACCTGATCTCGATCGGGATGATCGCGTTCCTCTGGATCCTGCGCCCCGCGTTCCCCGCCCGGCTCGCGCCCGGCGCCTGGCGTGATGGCTTCACGGTGCTGTTCGGTGGCCTGGCCGCGGTCATCCTCGTCGGCTGGGGCCTGAGCGAAGCCTTTCCCGGGCGCCTCGCCGACACCTGGGCGCGGTTCGCCTGGGTCGTCAACCACACGACAGGGGAGAACATCCAGCTGCGCCGGGTCGGTATCGGCGAAGGACCCGCCTGGCTCGACCTCGTGCTCGACCTCAGCGCGACGGCCGTCGCGACGGCCGCGCTGTACACGCTCTTCCGCGGCGTGCGCAGCCGTCGCTTGAGGACAGACGAGGAAGAACTGCGCGTACGCCGCCTTCTGGCCGAACACGGCGAAGACGACTCTCTCGGCTATTTCGCCACCAGGCGCGAGAAGAGCGTCGTCTTCTCGCCGAACGGCCGCGCCGCCGTGGCCTACCGCGTGCTCGCGGGCACCAGTGTCGCGAGCGCGGATCCCATCGGCGATCCCGACGCCTGGCCAGACGCGGTCCGCGCCTGGCTGAACGAAGCACGCACTTATGGCTGGACGCCCGGCGTGCTCGGCGCGAGCGAACGTGGCGCGAAGGTCTACGCCGACGCGGGTCTGCGTGCGCTGGAAATCGGTGACGAAGCCGTCCTCGACGTCCGCGACTTCAGCCTCGCCGGGCCGGAACGCCGCTCGGTCCGGCAAGCGGTCAAACGGATCGAACGGGCCGGGTACACCACGAAAGTCCGGCGGCACAGCGAAATCCCGGCCGAAGAAATGGCGAGGCTGTTGCTGCACGCGCAGCAGTGGCGCGGCGCGGAGACCGAACGCGGGTTCTCGATGGCGCTCGGCAGGCTCGGTGATCCGAGCGATGGCCGCAGCGTGATGGTGGAGGCGTACGACGCCAAGGGCGAGCTTCGCGGCATGTTGTCGTTCGTGCCGTGGGGGCGTCGTGGCCTGTCGCTCGACTTGATGCGGCGCGACCGCGACGCCGAGAACGGGCTCAACGAGTACATGGTCGCCGAGGTCGTCGCGGCGAGTTCACACCTTGGCGCGCAACGGATCTCGCTGAATTTCGCGATGTTCCGCGCGGTCTTCTCCGAGGGGGAGCGGATCGGCGCGGGTCCGGTGCTGCGCGCCTGGCGCGGCGTGCTCAGCATGGCGTCGCGGTTCTTCCAGCTCGAATCGCTCTACCGGTCCAACGCCAAGTACGGGCCCGACTGGGAACCCCGTTTCCTGTGCTATTCCTCGGCTCGGCGGCTGCCGCGGGTCGGCATCGTCGCCGGCGCGCTCGAAGGATTCGTCCCGACAGGACGGTCGGGCCGGGCGCTGAAACTGGAGACGGTCACCGACGAATTCGTCGCCGAGGTCCACCGCATCGAAGCGAACGCGGCCACGCCCGCGCCGAAGCAGGTGCGGCGCCCCGACCAGGTCCGGGTACGGATGGCGAAGCTGGATCGGTTGCGGGAAGCCGGGATCGACCCTTATCCGGTCGGCTTCGCCCGGGAGGATCTGCTCGGCGACGTCGTCTCGAAGTTCGGCGGCCTGAGCCCGGACACCCATACCGGTCATCGGGTCCGGGTCGCGGGCCGGGTGCTCGCGATGCGTAACCTCGGCGGGCTCTGTTTCGCGCGGGTCAAGGATTTCAGCGGCGAGATCCAGCTGATGCTCGACGCCTCCGTGCTCGACCTCGGCGGCTGGCGGCGAGGCATCGACCTCGGTGACCATGTCGGCGTGAGCGGGCAGGTCGTGACATCGCGTCGCGGCGAGCTTTCCGTGCTCGTCGACGAATGGACCGTGACGGCGAAAAGCCTGCATCCATTGCCGGACAAGCGAAAGGGCCTCACCGACCCGGAGACGCGGGTGCGGCAGCGGTACCTGGACCTCGCGGTGAACCCGGATTCGACGGCCATGCTGCGGATGCGCTCGACCGTCGTGCGCGCGGTGCGGGAGCGGCTGCACCAGGGCGACTACCTCGAAGTCGAGACGCCGATGCTGCAGACGGTGCACGGCGGCGCCAACGCGCGTCCGTTCATCACGCACATCAACGCCTATGACATGCGGATGTATCTGCGGATCGCGCCCGAGCTCTACCTGAAGCGGCTTTGTGTGGCTGGAGTCGAGCGCGTTTTCGAACTGAACCGGAACTTCCGCAACGAGGGTGTCGACGCGACACACAACCCCGAATTCACCATGTTGGAGGCATATCAGGCGTATGCCGACTACAACACCATGCGGACCTTGACGCGAGAACTCGTGCAGTGCGCCGCGGAGGCCGCGTACGGCGCGCAGGTGGTTCGCCGTCCGGGGCCGGACGGGAAGGTCGTCGAGTACGACATCTCCGGTGATTGGCCGGTGATCCCGGTCCACGAAGCCGTGTCGTCGGCGCTAGGGGAGAAGATCGACGCGAGCACCTCCGTCGCCGAACTCCAGCGGCTGTGCCGGGCGGCCGGGGTGCCGGTGAACGAGGAGGCCGGGCACGGCGACCTCGTGCTGAAGGCGCACGAGCACCTCGTCGAGGGCGCGACCGTGCTGCCGACGTTCTATACCGACTACCCGACAGACGTCTCGCCGCTGACCCGGCAACATCGTGTCGACCCGCGGCTGGCCGAGCGCTGGGATCTGATCGCGTTCGGTTCCGAGGTCGGCACGGCCTACACGGAGCTGACCGACCCGCTCGAACAGCGGCGGCGGCTGGAGGCGCAGTCGCTGCGCGCGGCGAGCGGGGACGTCGAGGCGATGGAGCTGGACGAGGACTTCCTGCTCGCGCTCGAACACGGCATGCCGCCGACCGGCGGGCTCGGCATCGGCGTCGACCGGCTGCTGATGATGCTGACCGGGGCGTCGATCCGGCAGACGGTGCTGTTCCCGTTCGTGCGTCCGCAGGGGTAAGTGGTAGCAAAGGTCCCTTGCTCCCTTCCAGGCCGAATCGCCCCAGGAAGCCGGTGCCGGGTGCCATGATCCCTTCCAACGGAAGGAGCCACCATGGCTGGAAACGTTCCCCCGGTCGCCGACGAGCGCGAAGGACTCCTCGCCTACCTCGAGCAGCAGCGCCAGGTCCTGCGCATCGCCGCGCACGGCCTCACCGAAGAACAGGCCAGAGCCGTCCCGACCAGAAGCTCACTGAGCGTCGGTGGTCTGATCAAGCACACCGCGTCCACGGAAGACGGCTGGATCGACATCCTTCTCCAGAAGCCCTCGAAACCGATGGACGAGGCGATGAAGGAGTACGAAGCCGGCTACGTGATGGCTGACGGCGAGACGCTCGAAGACGTCTTCGCGCGTTATGACGAAGTCGCCCGCCGCACCTCGGACGTCATCGCGGGTATCGCCGACCTCGGCCAGCCGGTCCCGGTGCCGAAAGGCGTGCCCTGGTACCCGAAGGACGTCGACGCGTGGTCTGTCCGCTGGGTGCTGCTCCACCTCATCGAGGAGACCGCGCGGCACGCCGGGCACGCCGACATCATCCGCGAGCACATCGACGGCGCGACGGCGATCCCGCTGATGGCCGCAGCGGAAGGTTGGCCGGAGACGCCCTGGCTCAAGCCCTGGTCGCCGGGTCAGAGCGACTAGAACTAGAACAAGGTCGGTTCGTCCGCCAAAGCGCCTTCGATGACAAGCATCCGGCGCTTGGTGGCGACCCCTCCACGCGCGGAGAAGCCGCCGTCTTTGCCGCCCGCGGCGAGGACTCGATGGCACGGCACGATGATCGGGATCGGATTCCGGCCCATCGCCTGCCCCACGGCCTGTGCGCCGCCGGGCATGCCGAGGATGTTCGCGATGTCGCCGTAGGTCAGCGTTTTGCCCGCGGGGATCGTGCGGATGAATTCGTATACGCGGTGGTGGAAGTCCGGTACTCCTTCGTAATCGAGTTCGACGCCGGTGAGGTCCGTGCGCTTGCCCTCCATCAACGAGATGATCCCGTCGATGGCGCGCTGGATCTCGTCCGGCGGGGTGGATTCGGTCGCTTGGGGAAGGCGCGCGGTCAGTCGCGCCCTCGTCTTCTCTTCACTGCCCTCGGGGAGCTGGACCGCGACGACCCCGCGTTCGCTCCACGCGATGCCGCATTCGCCGATCGCGGTGCCGAACACGGAATAGCCCGGTGCCGTCATGTGCCCAGGGTACGAGAGCGGTCCGACAGTTTCGGATTCGTCGCCGGGCCGCGGTGCCGCCGGAGCCGTCGCTGCGGTAGGAGTATGGACATGAGCGACCTCGTGCTTGATCACCTCGTCTACGCCGGGCCGGACCTCGAAGAGGCCGTCGCGCGCGTCGCCGAGCTGACCGGCGTCACGCCGGTACGCGGCGGAAGGCATGTCGGTTTCGGCACGGCCAACTACCTGGCCGATCTGGGCGCCGGCGCCTACCTCGAGGTGGTCGGCCCCGACCCGGATCAACCCGAGCACATCGGGCCGCGCCCGTTCGGCATCGACGAGCTGACCGCTCCCGCCCTGGTCACCTGGGCCGCGCGGGTGGACGGCATCGACGAGGCCATCGCAAAAGCACGTGAACGCGGTTACGACCCGGGCGAAGCGTCCGAGATGTCACGGACCACCGACGACGGCGAACTGCTGACCTGGCGCCTAACCGGTGCGGGCGGCCTCAACGGGCTCGCGCCGTTCCTCATCGACTGGGGGAGCACCCCGCATCCGACGACACGGGGGCTTCCGTCGATCCCGCTGCTCATGGTCACCGGTGTCCACCCCGAGCCGGCCGCGGTCGAAGCCGCGGTCCGTGCGCTCGGAATGGACATGCTCGTCCGGCGCGACGCGAAACCCGGCCTGGTGGCCGTGCTGACGAACTCAGCCGGGAAGCAGGTCGCGCTGAGCTGAGCGGGTCACGACGGTGCCCTCCCGCCAGCCGTTGGTCATCGGCAGCCGCCGGTCCCGCCCGAACGCCTTGAACGTGATCTTGGTGCCCGGCGGATACTGGCGGCGCTTGTATTCGGCCTTGTCGACCATCCGCACCACACGATCGATGGTCTCCGGCTCGAAGCCCGCGTCGACCAGGTCGACATAGCCGCGGTCGCCCTCGATGTAGTCGTCGAGGATGTCGTCGAGCATCAGGTAGTCGGGCAGCGAGTCGCTGTCCAGCTGACCCGGCCGCAGCTCCGCCGACGGCGGTTTGGTGATCGAGTTCTCCGGGATCGGCGGGGTTTCGCCGTTCTTCTCGGCTTCCGCGTTGCGCCACTTGGCCAGGTGCCAGACGTGCGTCTTGAACAGATCCTTGATCGGCGCGAAGGCCCCGACGGCGTCGCCGTAGATCGTCGAGTAGCCGACGGCGAGCTCGGTCTTGTTGCCGGTGGCGAGCACCAGGTGACCGTCCTGGTTGGACAACGCCATCAGCAGCATGCCGCGGACACGGGCCTGGATGTTCTCCTCGGCGAGCCCGGTCAGCTGAAGCTGCTCGACGTAGACCTTGACCATGTCCGCGATCGGTTCGACGCGATAGTGCGCGCCGATCCGGCGGGCGAGGTCTTCGGCGTCGCCCTTCGAGTGCTCCGAGGAGTACTCCGAAGGCATCGAGACGCCGTAGACGTTGTCGCCGCCGAGTGCGTCGGCGGCCAGCGCAGCCACGACCGCCGAGTCGATGCCGCCCGAGAACCCGAACGTCACCGACGAGAAGCCGTTCTTGTGCACGTAGTCACGCAGGCCGACGACGAGCGCGTGCCACACCTCTGCCTCGTCCGACAGCGGCTCGCTGATCGCGGACTCGGTGCGTGGGGTGTACGCCGGAACCGGGTCGTCGCTGAGCACGCGGCGCTTCACCCGCAGGCCCTCGAACTCGCCTTCGGCGGTGTGCCCCCCGGCGACGAGGTCCGTGTCGACGACGAGCAGGTGCTCGACGAACTGCGGCGCGCGCGCCAGCAGCCGCCCGTCCGCGCCGACCACGATCGAGTCGCCGTCGAAGACGAGGTCGTCCTGGCCGCCGATCTGGTTCGTGTACACCAGCGGAGCCCCGGCCTCGGCCGCGCGGCGCGCGATCAGCGGCAGGCGGATGTCGTCCTTCGCGCGCTCGTAGGGCGAAGCGTTGGGCGCGACCACGAGATCCACCCCGGCCTTGCCCAGCGCCGAGATCGGGCCGCCGTCCTGCCAGACGTCCTCGCAGATCACCATGCCGACATCGACGCCGTGGAAGCGGACGACCTCGAGCTCCTGGCCCGGCTTGAACCAGCGGTGCTCGTCGAAGACGCCGTAGTTGGGCAGGTGGTGCTTGAACTGGCGGGCGACCACTTCGCCGCGGTACAGCGCGGCCGCCGCGTCGCGCGGGCCGGTCTCGTCCAGGTCGAGGTACCCGATGTAGGTGAGCACCTCGCCGCATCCGGCGTCTTCGAGCCGCTTGGCGAGCGCTTCGACCATCTGCTTCGAGGCGGAGGCGAAGGTCGGGCGGAGGGAGAGGTCCTCGACGGGGTAACCGGTGAGGGACATCTCCGGGAAGACGACGATGTGGGCGCCTGCTTCGGCGGCCTTGCGAGTCCACTCGACGGTGAGCTCGGCGTTGCCTTCGAGATCCCCGACGGTGGTGTTGACCTGGGCCAGTGCGATGCGCAGTTGCGGCATGCCGACATTCTCACTCACCGGCGTCCGCGGGGACGACCGGATGTGCCGAATCGCCCACCCGGGGGCCCGGCCGACGCGAAAAGAGAGCGGGGGACCTTTGCTACCACTCTCCAGAAGAGAGTGGTAGCAAAGGTCCCCCGCTCCCGGTTTCAGGACCCAGCGCGCTACTTGCGCTTGATCATGCTCCGCACCTTCTTGATGGTCTGCTCGAAGTCGGAGTCGAACGGGTTGTCGTGCACCAGGTAGGTCCACGTCGTGTTCGCCCGCCGCACGCCCGCGTCACCGAGGTCGATCCCGTTCTCGGTGATCTCGGCCTCCTCGAGCGTCTTCGCCGCCCGCTCGGCCGCCTCCGGGATGATCTTGTGGAACTCGGGGATCGCCGCGCGGTGGAACTCGTCGATCGGCGTCTCCCGCGCCAGCGCCCGCAGGTGGATGCTCTCCCGCACGTCGGTCAGGAACGCCAGGTGGTCCGACCACAGCTGGTCGATGTGGAACAGCAGCACCTCGCGGCACAGCTGTTCGACGCGGGCCTCGTCGTCGACCTTCTCCGAAAGCTCCTTGAACTTCTCCGGGTGCGCCTTCTCCAGCACCTCCGCCGCGTGCGCCGTCCGCAGCACCTTGTCCCGGTGCTCCAGCAGCTCGCCGCGCTGCCGCTCGATCAGCCGCGTGTAGCGCCAGGTGTTCCGGTGGATCTCCAGGTCGACACCCTCGGCGACGCGCTGCGCGTGGTTGATCTGCCGCAGCGCCGCCGGGTCGACGATCTCGCCGCTGCCCACGTCCGAGCTGATGCCCTCGGGGATGTCCGGCGCGTTCGACAGCACGAGTTCGTCGTTCAGGCTGGCGAAGAACACCGCGCTGCCCGGGTCACCCTGCCGTCCGGACCGGCCGCGCAGCTGGCCGTCCAGCCTGCTCGACGGGTACCGGGCGGTGCCGATCACGTGCAGGCCGCCCAGTTCGACGACCTCGTCGCGGCCGTCGCCGTCCTTGCCGCCCAGCCGGATGTCCGTGCCTCGGCCGGCCATCTGCGTCGAAACGGTGACCGCGCCCTTCTTGCCAGCGTCGGCGATGATCGCGGCTTCCTCGGCGTCGTTGCGCGCGTTGAGCACGACGCATTCGAGGTCGACCTTCGCCAGCTTCTCGGCCAGCTCTTCGGACTCGGCGACGTCCTGGGTGCCGACGAGGATCGGCCGACCGGTCTCGTGCACCCGCCGGATCTCCTCCTCGATCGCGCGAAGCTTCTGCGACGGCGACCCGAAGATCCGGTCCTCCTGGTCTTCGCGGATGTTCGGCGTGTTCGGCGGGATGACCGCGACCTCGAGCTTGTAGAACTCGCGCAGCTGCTCGGCGACCGCGACCGCGGTACCGGTCATCCCCGCGACCTCGGGGTAGCGCGCGAGCAGCGCCTGCACGGTGATCGAGTCGAGGATCTCGCCCCGGTCGGTCGCCTTGACCTGCTCCTTCGCTTCGACGGCGGCCTGGAGGCCGTCCGGCCAGCGCTGCAGTTCCGCGACACGGCCGCGCGCGGCGTTGATCAGCTGCACCTTGCCGTCGCGCACGAGGTAGTCGACGTCGCGGGTGAGCAGCGCGTGCGCGTGCAGCGCCACGTTCACCGCGGGCAGCCTGTCCGAGCCCGTCTCGTCGTAGAGGTTGATGTCGTCGCCGAGGGCCTTCTCGACCACCGAAGCGCCGGCCTTGGTCAGCCAGGCGTTGCGGCCGTCGGCGTCGGTCTCGTAGTGCAGCCCGAGCCGCAGGCGCCGGACGATGTTCGCGACCTCTTCGTCGGCGTCGGTGTGGTCGATCGAGCCGGCCATCACCAGCGGCACGCGGGCCTCGTCGACCAGCACGGAGTCCGCCTCGTCGACGATCGCCACTTCGGGCTCGCGCTGGACGAGGTCCTCTTCGCGGGTCACCAGGCGGTCGCGGAGCACGTCGAAGCCGATCTCGCTGACGGCGCCGTACGTGACCTCCTTCGCGTACGCCTCGCGGCGCTCGTCGCGGGAGTGCGCGGGCTCGACCCAGCCGACGGAGACGCCGAGCAGGTCGTAGATCGGGCCCATCCACTCCGCGTCACGACGGGCGAGGTAGTCGTTCACCGTGACGACGTGGACGTGCTTCCCACGCAGGGCGTACCCCGCTCCGGCCAGCGCGCCGGCGAGCGTCTTGCCCTCACCGGTCTCCATCTGCACGATATGTCCGCTGAGCAGGCCCATCGTGCCCAGCAGCTGGACATCGAAGGCACGCTCGCCGAGCGCACGCCGCGCGGCCTCGCGACCGAGCGCGCAGACCTCGATCAGCTGGTCGTTGCCGAAGGAAGCGGCGTCGCGAAGCTTGCCGGCCCGCTCTGTCAGCTCCTCGTCGGAGAGCTTCTCCAACTCGGGCTCGAGCTTCTCGATGGCCGGCAGCAGCGCTTCGTAGCGGGTCAGCTCGACGCTGCCCGGCCGCTGGATGATCCGGCGCAGCTTCTTGCCCACCCGGCTGATCAGTGCTGCCACCCCTGTGCTCCCGTCTGTTCTTCTGCCGTCCGCACTCGTACCACCAACGCGGTGGTGGTGCGGTCGAGTTCCACGGCCGATGGCACGATCCAACCGTGTCCACTCATGTCAGCGCCAGGTCCCGTGCCCGTCGATTCGCCGCGATCACGCTGTCCGGCCTGCTCGCGGTCACCGTCGCCGCGTGCTCGTCGGGAGAGGGTAGAACCCAGCCGCCGCCTCCGGCCACCGAATCGCACGCTCCGACCGGACCGGTGCCCGCCGGACTCGAGAAGTTCTACGGACAGAGCCTGACCTGGGCCGACTGTGCACCCTACGCGACATCCGATGACGCGAAAGCGGCGTTTCGAGTGAAGGACGCACAATGCGCCCGGCTCACCGTCCCGCTCGACTACGCGAAGCCCGAAGGCGACTCGATCACGCTCGGCCTGCTGCGCCGGAAGGCGCTGGATACCGACGAAAGGATTGGGGCGCTCGTGGTCAACCCGGGCGGGCCAGGCGCCTCCGGGATGCAGGCCGCGGCCGGTCTCGCCTCCCGGACGGCGACGAACGAGCTGGGCAAACGCTTCGACATGGTCGGTTTCGACCCGCGCGGCATCGGCGCGAGCCAGCCGCAGGTCCGCTGCCTGACCGATGCCGAACGCGACGCGGACCGCGCGGACGACGGCGAGACCGACGGCTCACCCGAGGGAGTGAAAAAGCAGGAGGCCGAGTCCCAGGACTTCGCGGCGAAGTGTGCCGAGCGGACCGAACACGGCGCCGCGATGCTCGCGAACCTGGGTACGCGTGACGTCGTCAAGGACATGGACATCCTGCGTTCCGTCCTCGGCGAGCCGAAGCTGAACTACCTCGGCTACTCCTACGGAACGCGGATCGGGTCCGCCTACGCCGAGGCGTTCCCGGCGAACGTCCGCGCGCTGGTGCTCGACGGGGCCGTCGACCCGGAGCAGGACGCGGTGGAGTCGCTGGTCGCGCAGGGGCAGGGCTTCGGCAAGGCGTTCGGGGAGTTCTCGAGCTGGTGCGCCGCGCGTGAGGACTGCGCTCTGGGGCGCGACGCCGCCGGCGTGACGAAGGCGTTCCAGGACCTGGTGCGGCCCCTGATCGACTTCCCGGTGCCGGTCAGCGACGGCCGGAAACTGTCGTACGAGGACGCGACG
Organism: Amycolatopsis sp. NPDC058340; assembly: GCF_042723975.1. NCBI lineage: Bacteria > Bacillati > Actinomycetota > Actinomycetes > Pseudonocardiales > Pseudonocardiaceae > Amycolatopsis > Amycolatopsis sp. NPDC058340. Next base: position 44,192 of record NZ_JBHXIB010000054.1, read on the forward strand.
ACGGGCGTGATACAGGCCCTCTACCAGGAAGATCTCTGGGAACCGCTGAATACCGCGCTCAACGACCTGAAACGCCAGCGCGGTGACGGACTGGAAAAACTGGCCGACCTCTACAACGAGCGTGGCGCCGACGGCCGCTACGGGACGACGCAGGACGCCTTCGTCGCGATCCGCTGCGTCGACGACCCCCGGGTCACCGACCCGGCGAAGATCCTCGACGCGCAGAAGCGGTACGCGCAGGCGGCGCCGTTCCTCGACGACGGCAGGCCGGACGGAGCCGCGCGTGACTCCTGCGCCTTCTGGCCGGTGCCGAACACCTCGGAACCGCACCTGCCGAACGTCGAGGGCCTGCCGAAGACGCTGGTCATTTCGACGACGAACGACCCGGCGACCCCGTATCAGGCGGGCGTCAACCTGGCGAAAGCGATCAAGGGAGCTTTGCTCACGTTCGAGGGCAACCAGCACACGGTGTTCCTCCAGGGCGTGTCGTGCGTCGACCAGATCGGCATCGACTACCTGGTGAACGGCGCCCTGCCGGACGAGGGGACGCGCTGCGCCGCCAAGTAACGAGTTCGGCGCGAAGGGCCCTGAGCGGCCGGGACGCTGCGAAGATCGCGAGATGAGCCTTCGCCGCGTCCCGGCCGCGCTCGTTGTCGCCGTGCTGGTCGCCTCGTGCACGACGCAGCAGCCACAGCCCGCTCCGCCGGCGACCACCACCACGGCGTCACCGACTCCGGATCCGAAGGCGCTCGAGAAGTTCACTGAGCAGAAGCTGGCGTGGGGCGCATGCGCGTCCTTCACGGACAAGGCGTTCGACTGCGCGAAGCTCACCGTGCCGCTCGACTATCTGAAGCCGGACGGCGAGACGATCTCGATCGGGCTCCTCCGCCACAAGACGAAGAACTCCGGCAGGCGGATCGGCTCCCTCGTGCTCAATCCGGGTGGCCCCGGTGGCTCGGGCGTCTCGGCCGCGGCGCGCATCGCGAAGTCGCGGCCCGCGGCGGCGCTGGCCGAGCGCTTCGACATCGTCGGATTCGATCCGCGTGGGGTCGGGACCAGCGAGCCGAAGCTCGTCTGCCTCACGGACGCCGAACGCGACGCGGACCGCGCGGAAGATTCGGAGAGCGACTCGACACCCGCCGGGATCGCGAAGCAGCTCGCCGACGCCAAGGCGTACGCCGCGAAGTGCGCCGAGCGCACAAAGCACGGCACAGAGCTGCTCGCCAACATCGGGACCAGGGACGTCGTCCGCGATCTCGACGTCCTGCGCTCGGCTCTCGGCGACGAGAAGCTCACCTACCTGGGCTTTTCATACGGCACACAGATCGGGACCGCCTATGGCGAGGCCTACCCGGACAATGTGCGGGCGCTGCTCCTCGACGGCGCGGTCGACCCCGAACTCGACACCGCCGAATCGCTGGTCACGCAGATGGCGGGCTTCCAGAACACGTTCGCCGAATTCGGCAAGTGGTGCGCGGCACGCACGGATTGCGCGCTCGGCCGGGACGCGGGCGGGGTGACGAAGGCGTTCCAGGACCTGGTCCAGCCGCTGATCACCGGCCCGGTGCCCGCGGGGAGCCGCCGGCTCTCGTTCGAGGACGCCATCACCGGGACCAGCGCCGCGCTGTACTCACAGGACGCGTGGAAATTCCTCAACGACGGGTTCGCCGAGCTCAAGCGGGGGAGTGGCAAGACACTGGTCGCGCTCGCCGACAACTACTACGGCCGCGAGTCGGACGGGCGGTACACAGGCATCCTCGACGTGTACTTCGCCGTCCGTTGCGTCGACAGCACGCGGATCGCCGACAGGCGCGTCATCGACGACGCTCACCGGCGGATGCTCCAGGGCGCACCGTTCCTGACCGGCGGCACCCCGGACATGAGCGAACTCGACATCTGCTCGGTGTGGCCGGTGCCCGCCACGTCGGAGGTGCACCAGCCGGACGTCGACGGCCTGCCGAAGCCCCTGATCATCTCGACCACCGACGACCCGGCGACCCCGTACGCGTCCGGTGTGAACCTGGCGCGGGACCTCAAGGGAGCTTTGCTCACGTTCGAGGGCGCGCAGCACACCGTCTTCCTCGACGGCAACGAGTGCGTCGACAGGGCGGGCCTCGCCTACCTGATCGATGGGGAACTACCCGCCCCCGACACCCGCTGCTCCTAGAAGTGGGAGCAAGGGACCTTTGCTACCACCAGCCCGCTGACCAGGCATTTCCCGCCAAAAGCGAGCAAGGGACCTTTGCTACCGCCCGGCCCCGACCACCACCGCGTTATGCCTGGTCAACGCAAGTTCCAGCATCACCGCGAAGTCCTGCGGGCTCGTCGGCGGCACCTGCAGCCACACCCGCACCAGCCGCCGCGGCTCGTCACGCGAAATCCACAGCTTCACGAACACGTCCGACTTGATCTCCGGCACGATCCCGCCGATCACCGCGGCCGGCACCTTCGCGGCGATCCGGAACGACTCGGTGTCCTGCACCCGCTCCCACCGCTCGCCCCGCAAATCGGTCGCCCCGGTCAGCAGCCGCCGAAGCCCGCCTTCAGGCCCGAGCATCGCTTCAGGCGTGTACGGCGCCGAAGCCGGCAGCACCTGCTCCCCATCGGGCCCACTGAGCGTGACCTCCGAGCCCGACAGCCGGTACTCGACCTTCCTCCGTCCGGAGTTGTCCTGCAGGTCGGCCTTACCGACCGCACCACCCTCCAGGCTGACCTCGCCGTCGAGCCCGCGCACCGGCAGCCCCTTGACGACGCCGTTCACCCCGAGCGTGAACCGCACGCTGCGCAACGAGACGAGGGAGTCGGCCGCCGCGCTCACGTAGTCCTGGGCAGGCGGCAACGGGGGCGAACCCGCGCAGCCGCCGATGAGCCCGATCGTGAGCAGCAGCGCCGGCACAAGGTGACGGCAGCGCATGGTGAGACCCTATGGCCTTGGCCCGAATCTTTCGCACAGTGTCCTTCCAGCCGCTTCCGCCGGAAGCCGTCGCCGATGACGCTGTACCCGTGCAACCTCAGACCCGTCTCCATCGCGCGTGGTTCGTCGCCGCCGCCGCGTTCATCGCCCTGCTCGCCGCCGCCGGTTTCCGCGCGGCCCCAGGCGTGCTCATCGACCCGCTTCACAACGAGTTCGGCTGGTCGCGCGCGACGATCGCGTCGGCAGTCTCTGTGAACCTCGTCCTCTACGGACTCTTCTCGCCCTTCGCGGCGGCTCTCATGGAGCGCTTCGGCATGCGACGCGTCGCCTCGACGGCGTTGTTCGTCGTCGCGATCGGCGCGGGCGGCACGGTGTTCATGAACGCGAGCTGGCAGCTCATCCTCTGCTGGGGCGTGCTGGTCGGCGTCGGCACCGGCTCGATGGCGATGAGTTTCGCCGCCACGGTCGCCGCCCGCTGGTTCGTGCGCAGCCGTGGCGTCGTCACCGGCGTCCTCACCGCGGCGGGTGCCACCGGCCAGCTGATCTTCCTGCCGATCGTGGCGAACCTCGCCGTCGACGAAGGCTGGCGGACGGCGTCGCTCGTCATCGCCATCGCCGCACTGGCCGTCGTCCCCGTCGTTCTCCTGGTGGTCCGCGATCACCCGTCCGACGTCGGAACGACCGCTTACGGTGCGGAGCCAGGCGAAGCCGCTCCCGTCGCTCGCACGGGTGGTTCCGCCCGCCGCGCGCTTTCGGTCCTCGGCTCGGCGGCGCGCACGAGGACGTTCTGGCTGCTCGCCGTCGGCTTCGCGATCTGCGGCGCCACGACGAACGGCCTGGTCAGCACTCACTTCGTGCCCGCGGCGCACGACCACGGCATGCCGCAGACGACCGCCGCCGGCCTGCTCGCCCTCGTCGGCATCTTCGACGTCGCCGGCACGATCGCCTCGGGCTGGCTCACCGACCGCGTCGATCCGCGAATCCTGCTCGGCGTCTACTACGCCCTTCGTGGCGTTTCGCTCGCTCTGCTCCCGCAACTGTTGAGCGGAACGGTGGAACCGAGCATGTGGGCGTTCATCGTCTTCTACGGACTCGACTGGGTGGCGACCGTTCCGCCCACGGTCGCGCTCTGTGTCCGGCAATACGGCGCCGCGGGACCGATCGTCTTCGGCTGGGTCTTCGCCAGCCACCAGCTCGGAGCGGGTCTCGCGGCCTTCGGCGCAGGCGCGATCCGCGACGCGTCGGGCAGCTACGCGCTCGCTTGGTACATCGCCGCGAGCCTCGCAGTGATCGCTTCGGTCGCTTCGCTGTCGATCACCAAGGCGGCCAAGCCCGAGCCGGTTCTCGTGGCGTGATCCACCACTTCCGGTCGATCGGCGCGTCGCGAAACATGTCGTTAACACGTTCTCGTTAGGGTGCGGCCATGGATCGCCAGCAGGAGTTCGTGCTCCGTACCTTGGAAGAGCGCGACATCCGTTTCGTCAGGCTCTGGTTCACGGATGTGCTGGGGTTCCTCAAGTCCGTCGCGGTGGCGCCCGCCGAGCTCGAGGGCGCCTTCAGCGAGGGGATCGGCTTCGACGGATCGGCCATCGAAGGTTTCGCGCGCGTCTACGAGTCGGACATGGTCGCGAAGCCCGACCCGGCCACCTTCCAGGTCCTCCCCTGGGAGACCCCGGACGGCGGCCCGTACTCGGCGCGCATGTTCTGCGACATCGCGATGCCGGACGGCTCCCCGTCCTGGGCGGACCCCCGGCACGTGCTGCGCAGGCAGCTCTCGAAGGCGGGCGAAGCGGGTTTCACCTGCTACGTCCACCCCGAGATCGAGTTCTTCCTGCTCTCCAACCTGCCGGACGACGGCAGCGAGCCCGAGCCCGCGGACAACGGCGGCTACTTCGACCAGGCCAGCCACGCGACCGCGACGCACTTCCGCCGTCACGCCATCGAGACGCTCGAGGCGATGGGGATCTCGGTCGAGTTCAGCCACCACGAGGGCGCGCCCGGTCAGCAGGAGATCGACCTCCGGTACGCCGACGCGCTGACCATGGCCGACAACGTGATGACCTTCCGTTACGTGGTCAAGGAGGTCGCACTCACCCAGGGCGTCCGAGCGACCTTCATGCCGAAACCGTTCACCGATCAGCCGGGTTCCGGGATGCACACCCACGTGAGCCTGTTCGAAGGTGATCGCAACGCCTTCTACGACGCGGAAGACCCGTACGAGTTGTCCGCGACGGGCAAGGCCTTCGTGGCGGGGCTGCTGCACCACGCGAAGGAGATCTCGGCGGTCACCAACCAATGGGTGAACTCCTACAAGAGGCTGATCAGCGGCAGCGAGGCCCCGACGACCGTTTCGTGGGGCCGCGCCAACCGCTCCGCCTTGGTCCGGGTGCCGATGTACTCGCCTGGCAAGGCGTCGTCACGCCGCGTGGAGATCCGCACGCTCGACTCCGCGTGCAACCCCTATCTGGCGTACTCGGTCATCCTGGCCGCCGGTCTCAAGGGCATCGAGAAGGGCTACGAGCTCCCGCCTCCCGCCGAGGACAACATCTGGCAGCTCTCGGACGCCGAGCGCCGCGCGGCCGGGTACGCCCAGCTCCCGCAGAACCTCGGGGAGGCGCTGGCGGAGATGGAGAAATCGGAACTTCTGCCCGAAGCGCTCGGAGAGCACGTTTACGACTTCTTCCTTCGCAACAAACGTGTTGAATGGGATAACTACCGCAGCGCGGTGACCCCGTACGAGCTGCGGACCCTGCTTCCGGTTCTCTAGACGAAGGAGACCTGATGGTGCGGCGGCCGGTGTTCGGAGTTCTGACGGCGCTGGTCGCCGCGACGATCGCGGCGAGTGCCGCACCAGCGGCCTCCGCCGCGGGAAAACCACTCGATCTCGACGTCGCCGACATCCCCGCGCTCCAGGCCCGGATGTCCTCCGGACGGCTGACCGCGGTCGGCCTGGCCTCGGCTTATCTCGACCGCATCCACAAGGTCGACCGGAAGGTGAACGCGGTCATCGCGGTCAACCCGGCCGCGCTCGCGCAGGCCGCGGAGAGCGACATCCGGCGCCGTGCCGGCAAGACGCGGGGACCGCTGGACGGCATCCCGATCCTGGTGAAGGACAACGTCGACACCCGCTCCCAGCAGACGACGGCAGGGTCGCGCGCCCTGCGCAGCAAGCCCGCGAAGGACGCGACTCTGATCCGCCGCCTGCGCGACGCGGGCGCGGTCGTCCTCGGCAAGGCGAACCTGTCCGAATGGGCGAACTTCCGCGCCGCCAAACCCACTTCCGGGTGGTCGGGCGTCGGTGGGCAGACGAACAACCCGTACGTGCTCGATCGCAACCCGTGCGGGTCGTCCGCCGGATCCGCCGCGGGGGTCGCCGCGTCACTCGCCCAGGTGGCGATCGGCAGTGAGACCGACGGCTCGATCGTCTGCCCGGCGGGGATGACCGCGACGGTGGGCCACAAACCGAGCCTCGGCCTGGTCAGCCGCACCGGCGTGGTGCCGATTTCGGCCGAACAGGACACCGTCGGCCCGATGGCCAGGCACGTCGTCGACGTCGCGCTTACCCTGTCCGCGCTCCAAGGCCGCGACCCGAGCGACCCCGCCACCGGCACGTACCCGCCGAATCAGCCGACCGACTACGCCGCGCACCTCCGGCCCGGCGTCCTCAAGGGCGCCCGGATCGGGCTCTGGCGCCTGCCGATCCTCGGCCCGGACGTCGACGCGGTGATGACGAAGACCAAGAACTCGCTGGTCAAGGCAGGAGCCGAGGTCGTCGAGGTGACTCCGCCGTACCAGGCGAGGCTCGGCGAACTGGAGTTCCCGGCCCTGCTCACCGAGTTCCACCGCGACATCGATCGCTACCTGGCCACGCGCCCCGAAGGCCCGCGCGACCTCGCCGCGCTGATCGCCTACAACCGGTCCGACCCGCTGGAGCAGACCTGCTTCGCCGGACAGGAACTCTTCGAACAGGCGCTCGCCGCGCCCAGCCCGTCCGACCCCACCTACCAGGCCAACCGCCGCGAACTCACCGACCTGGCGAAACGCTCGATCGACGAGACCCTCGCGAAGTACCGACTCGACTCGATCGCCGCGCCCACGAACCCACCCGCCTGGAAGACCGACTGCAAGACCGGCGACAACGACGTGATCCCGTCGTCGACGCCGGCCGCGGTCTCGGGCTACCCGGCGGTGACCGTGCCCGCCGGTTTCGTCGGCGAGCTCCCGGTCGGGGTTTCGTTCATGGCGGGGCAGTGGACGGACGCCCGAGTGCTCGCCTACGCGGCCGACTTCGAACGCGTCGTCCCCGCACGCGAACCGCCTCGCTACCTGAAGACCCTCGGATGACGGGGATTTGTACGGGCTGACCTGCGGCGATGTCGTTAAGTGACCCCCCTGTTTTCGGGGGGTTCCGGGGCATGTAATCTTCTCTTCGTCGCCAGGAACACCGGGCCGCCGGGGCCGAAAGCCCCGAGGTCAGGCGCCAGGGCCGAGCGGGTTGACACCGCGAACCGGACCAGGTAACGTTCAGCGTCGGCCCACGAGCGGCCGCCGACCCCCTACGACTAAGACCGTAGGATTCGGCATGCTCGACCAAAAAGCTTGTGAATATCGCTTTGAAACAAAGCGTGTTGCTTGAGAACTCAACAGTGTGCTAGTGAACTAAGCCAGTAGAGCTTATGTATTTGAACCTCGTATTGAGGTTCCTTTGAGAGCATTAAACATGCCTCGATCAAATTTGACATTGTTGGAGAGTTTGATCCTGGCTCAGGACGAACGCTGGCGGCGTGCT
>NZ_JBHXIB010000055.1:0-51666 GCF_042723975.1 Amycolatopsis sp. NPDC058340
AACGCCTCATGCGCGAGGCCCCGTTCCTGCTCATCGGCGAAGGCACCAGCGAAATCCAGAAGACCATCATCAGCCGCGGCCTGCTCCGCGAATACGGGAGCAATCGCTGACTTGCCCGCCACAACACCTTTCCGGTCTGCCAAAGGACACTCACGCGTGACGCGAACCGAACTACTGCGACCCGAACCGGCGCTGGCTTTGGCCGCCCTGCTGGACATCCCGGTCCCCGATCTCGACCAGGGTCTGCCGCTGTTGTGGCACTGGATCTATTTGCTCGACAGGCCCGCGCAAACGGATCTGGGGCAGGACGGGCACCCGGTCCGCAACACCGTTGTCGCGCCGCCCGGACCGGGACGCCGCCGGATGTGGGCAGGCGGCCGGGTGCGCACTCTCGGACCGTTGCGGTGCGGCGAACCGGCCACCAGGCACAGCGAAGTCCTGTCCTTGACCGAGAAGCAAGGCCGCACAGGGGCGCTGACCATCGTCGTCGTGGGCCACGAGATCCGGCAAGGCGGGCGAGTGGTCGTCAAGGAGGAGCAGGACATCGTCTACCGCGATGCCGATTCCACCGTCCCGGCCCGCGGCGATCGCGGACCGGAACGACCACCAGCGGACGGCGAGTGGTCCGTCGCCGTTTCACCCACGCTGTTGTTCCGCTTCTCCGCCTTGACCTACAACGCGCACCGCATCCACTACGACCGTGGCTACGCCCGCGACGTGGAGGGTTACCCGGGGCTGGTCGTCCACGGCCCTCTGCAGGCGCTGGCGATGGCCGAGATCGCTCGGACGCGAGGCCGCAACGGCGATCAGCGTTTCGACTACCGGCTGATCGAGCCGTTGTTCGACCACCAGGGCCTCGTGGCCTCCGCGGCCGCGGAGGGCGATGCGCTCACCACGGCCGTGCGGGACATCCACGGTCGCCAGACCGCCATCGGAACGTTGCGGAGTGTCGAGAATGGACATTGACGTCGCGAACGCCCGGACGTTGTTGTTCGTGCCGGGACACCGTCCGGACCGCTTCACCAGGGCCGCGGCCAGTGGCGCGGATGCCGTGGTGCTGGATCTCGAGGACGCCGTCGGTGCCGGATCGAAAGCGCAAGCCCGCGCGCATGTGCGTTCTTGGTTGCACCAGGGAAATCGAGCGCTCGTTCGCATCAACGCACCGGAAACTCCCTGGTACGAAGCCGATTGTGAGCTGATCCGCGAATTCGGCTGCCCGGTGATGCTGCCGAAAGCCGAGGACCCGTCCCACGTCGACGGACTGCCCGCGGTCGTCCCGCTCCTGGAAACCGCGCTCGGAATCGAGCACGCGGTCGCCGTGTGCTCCATGCCTGGAGTCATCCGCCCGGCTTTCGGCAGCGTCGATCTGGCCGCGCAGCTCGGCATCGATCACCGCTCGCATGAGGCACTGCGCTACGCCCGCTCGTCGATCGTCCTCGCCGCGGCGGCCGCGGGATGCGCCGCTCCGATCGACGGCGTGACCACGGCGCTGCACGACGAAGCCACCCTCCGGGCGGACCTCGACGAGGCGGTCACCATCGGGTACACCGGCAAGCTCTGCATCCACCCGGACCAGGTCGGCATCGCCAACCTCCGGCTGCGTCCCACCGACTCGGAGATCGAGTGGGCCAGGTCGGTGCTGACGGACGCGACCAACGATTCCGTGACCGTCAGCGATGGTGAAATGGTCGACCGGCCGGTGCTGCTGCGAGCACGAGCGATCCTCGCCCGCGCGTGAAGGCCCGCTGGCCTGGATTGCCGGGCTGGACCGCGGCACGCTGGGCTTCGTCATCGTCGGGATGTTCCTGCTCGCCTGACTCGCCGCGGTGACCGTGTGGCGAGTCGGCAAGGTCGAGCAGCGTGGGCACCCCAGTCCCCCTGTGGAATGACCGGCACCGTGCCTGTTCATCCGCCAGGCCGCGCGGTTTCATCCGTTTGCCGGTCAACCTCCCGGCCGCGCGAGGCGTAAGTGTGTCGTTGCGTCCAGAAGCGAGAGGGTCGCCGGCGAGGGGAATCGCATACGTGGCGGACAACTGGAAAACGATCAACGGCAACCGGGTCAACCTGGGATCGAAGAACGGCGGGAAGGTCGCGGCGGTCGCGGTCGGCCTGGTGATCGCCGGGGTGGGAGGTGCAGGCGGGCTGGGGACGTTGGGCGGCTCTGCCGGTTCCGGCGCGGGCGCCGGAGCGGAGGCCCTCTCGGGGAATACCGGTGGCGTCGCAGACGCGCTGCCAGGCAGGTCACTGAAGACACGGCGGGCCGAAGGCCGGGAATCGGCCAAGCGCGGCAACACCACCGAGGCATGGGGACGGCTGCGATTCAAGGAACTCAGACGGGCACCCCGCAAGGCCCTGCGTCAGGCCGACTGCGTCGCGGCGGCCTCGGACAAAGTCCGGGACTTCCTGATCACCGCACCGTGCACGTCGCTGGACGGAATACTGCTGGCCGTAGGCGACGGCAACGGCAACGCCGCGGTCATTTCCGTGGTCCGCGTCGGGTTCGCCACCAGGAAGCGAGCACGGGACTTCGAGAGGGTCGAAGCGGTACAGGGCAGCGGTGACATCCGGCCGCTCGACGTCGCGACGACTTTGGGGATCACCGGCGTCACCATGACCGGCCATCACTACCATGCCCGGCCGGACGGCACCGGCATGGTCATCGCCGAAGCCGACGCCGCCGACGGCCGCGTCGACAAGGAAACCCTCGACGCCTTGGCCGACGTCGCAGCCCACCTTCCTCTTCGGTAGCGGTCGCCCGGCTCGACTCAGGTGCTCGACCGAGATCCGCTGCGCCTCGACGAACTGTCGAGCATTTTCCAAAGTATGTCAAGTTCTTGCACGATGCCTCCCGTCTGTTGCATGCTCGTATCAGTCGGCGGCACGCCGCCACGATCGCTCCCGTCCCACGACCAGTGGCCCGTTCACTGACTGTCGCTGCCCAGCAAGACCGAATCCACGCTGATCGACCACGTTCGACGACGAGGAGGTCGTTGTATGCGTTCAGTTCACGGCAAGGTGCCTCGGCTCCTGAGCATCGGGTTGTCGGCCACGCTGGGGATCACCCTGCTGACAGGAGCTCAGGCAACGGCCGTCTCCCCCATCGACGCCGCGCCAGGGGAAGGCCGCACCGTGCTCTTGGTGACGGGTGACCGGGTCGAAGTGCGCGAATCCGCCGGGCGGCAGACCGCCGTCGTCCGGCCGCGCGACGGTTCGTCCGAAGCCTTCCTTACCCAGCAAGAAAAAGGCGGCTCGCTGTATGTGATCCCGTCCAGCGCGCTGCCGTATCTCGGCACCACGCTGGACCGTTCGCTGTTCGACGTCTCGGCGCTGGCCCGTGCCGGTCTCACCGACAGTGTGCCCGTCGACATCACGGGAACCGCCCCCGGAGTCGTCGGCGGCGAGATCACCGCCGCCACCGCACCGGCCTTCGGGGCCGCACTCGCCGCACAGGCCGCCGCGGACCGAGGCCGTCCCGGCCACGGAAAGCTCTTCGGCACGGCCGATTTCCTCCGGCTGGCGGGCACGAGCACCCCGGCCGTTGTGACTCCGCGAGCCGATACCCACGCCGTCGGGTTGCTGAGTTACGACGACACCGGCGCCCCGAACAACGTCACGGTCGGAATCACCAACCTGGACGACGTGGGCCGGTACCGGCAGTTCGTGAACACCGTCGACGGCAAGGTGGGGCTCAACCTCCCCGAGGGGCGTTACGAGGCCGCCGCGATCATGCCCCGCTTCGTCGATGGCCGGTTCAGGGTCCGGTTCGTCATCCAGAACTTCACCGTCACCGGGAACCGGACCGTCGTGGTCGACGGGCGAACCGCGACCGTACCGGCGAGCAGCAGCACTCCCGAACCGGCGGACCTGGTCGGCAACTCCGCCCACTACTCCTCCGAGGACGCCGGCGGAATCCTGGGGCTCGACATCGGATTCAACGCAAAGGACTGGGCCGACTACTATTTCTCGCCGGCACCCGCTCCCGAGGTCGGCACCCGCCATGTCGCCATCGGCGAGCACAAGGCATCGCCGGCGAACGCCAAGGAGCCCTACACCTACGACCTGAAATTCAGGGTCAAAGGCGCCCTCGGCGACAACCTGCGGCACACCTACCGGAAGCGCGACCTGGCCTCCTTGCATGTCGCCTACTACGGAGACTTGCCCCACGAGACCGGGCAGGCCCGGATGTCCCTCTTCGATTTCGAAGGCATGGGCGTCGCCTTCTACCGCTACTTCCCAGCACCGGCGCGCCGCACCGAATACGTGGTGGGCTCACCCGATCTGTCCTATCAGGACAACGTCATCGCCACCAGACAGGGCGGCGGGTCGACCCGCGGGCATCTTCGGACCTACCGGCCGGGCAGCACCGAGACGGTGGACTACCACCGCGGCCCGCTGGCGCCGGGGATCGCCACGCCGCCGCCGGGCGACGCGCCCTGGATCTGCGCGGGCTGCCGTCAAGGCGACTCGATGCTGTTCTACCTGGCCCCGCTCCTGGACGCGGACGGGCGCGTGTACCTGTGGGACCGGCCCGGAACCTCCGCCCGCCTGCAACTACTGAAAGAGGACGGAACCGGCCTCATGGACATCGCGGACACCCACGCAGGAAAAGTCACCGTCCCCGCCGAGAACGGGCGCTACCGCGCCGTCATCGACGTCACCCGGGACGGGCCGTGGTTCCGGCATTCCACCGCCAGCCACACCGAATGGACCTTCACGTCCGGCCATGCGGACACCCAGACGGTGCCGGACAACTGGGTCTGCTCCGACAACACGCCGACGAACTGCTCCGTACTACCGCTGATCACCGCGGCGGCCAAACTGGACACCGGGCTCGACGGGACCCTACCGGTCGGCCTGGCACAGATGGGCGTCACCTTCGGCCACGCGCCCAGCTCACCGAAGCAGGCCATCGCCAAAGCCTCGGCCGAGGTCTCCTTCGACAACGGAAAGTCCTGGCGTAAAACGGTCATGATCCCGATCGGCCAAGGCAGGTACACCGCCTACTGGATCAATCCGTCGTCCGCACAAGGGCACGAGGTCGCTCTGCGGTTGAACGCGACAGACGCCGCAGGCAACTCGATCACGCAGTCCGTCACCGCCGCCTACAGCGTCGCCAAGCGCTGAGCCGACGACGGCCGGAGGGAGCCCAGGCTCCCGATCGTCGCCGATCCAGTGCGATCCTCGCCGAACCTTTCGGGAACAACGACCTCTATGTCGCCCTTGCCCGAGCCACCAACCACCCCTGTGACCTGACGGGCCATCAAACTCACGAATCCGCAGTGTTCTGGGCGCGCGAAGGAGCCCCGGACTCAGCGCACGGTCAGATGGCGGCGCGGCCTCCGTCGACGGGAACGATCGCGCCGGTCATGTAGCCGGCCCGATCACTGGCGACGAAGGCGACCACTTCGGCGACTTCAGCCGGGTCGGCGGAGCGGTTGAGCGGCACGGTCCCGCCGTAGCCGCCGAGATCCGCGCCGATCGCCGCGACCGCTTTCGAGGTGTGCATCGGACCGGGCGCGACGGCGTTCACCCGCACCTTCCCTGGCGCGTATTCCGCCGCCCAGGCACGGGTCAGGGATTCCAGCGCGGCCTTGGTCGCGCCGTAGACACCAATGTCGGGCATGCCGATCCCGGCCGCCGTCGAGGAGATGTTGACGATGCTGCCGCCGCCGTTCGCGACCATCTTCGGAGCCAGGGCCGTAGCGAGCAGGAACGGGGCGCGCACGTTGACGGCGAAGACGTCGTCGAATTCGCGGATATCCCGCGCCTCCCCCGTCATCAGAGCCGCGTTGTTGATCAGGATGTCCACCGCACCCACTTCGGTGGCGAGCGCACGAACACTTTCCGGGTCGCCCAGCTCCGCGGCGAGGAACCGGGCTTCGCCTCCGAGAGCGTCGGCGACCTGGACCCCACGCTGCGGGTCGCGGCCGGTGAGCAGCACTTTCGCGCCCCCGGCGGCAAGGCTCTCGGCGATCGCGTGGCCCAGGCCTCCGGCTGCACCCGAACCGGTGATCAGTGCCGTCTTTCCCTTGAACTCCAACGTAATCTCCCTACTGCTTCGCAGCCGCGGCATTGCGGATCCAGCTGCGGAACTCGATCGCCAAGTGTTCGCAATGCCCCGCGATCATCGAGTCCGGCGCCGCGGACGGATAAACGATGCGCACCACCACATCCGCACCGGAATCGGTGTCCCGTGCCTGATGCAGGCAGTACGCGAACGGGGTGCCGTCATCAAGGGTCAGCAGCGCGTTCATCAGCGTTTCCGGATAGGACGGTTCCAGGTATGCCGCGACCGGCGCGGGGAGTTCCCGGGCGACCGAGACCCGGAACCGCGTGAGATGCCCGCCGATCGTCTCCACCATGCCACCCGGATACTGCGGCGGTTCGACGTAGTGCTCGGGGTGCGCGTTCAGGAGCAAGGCCTTGTCCTTAAACCGGCCGGTGGAGGTCTGCGCCCGGAACCAGCTCACCAGCTCCGTGCCACCGAGCCCGCGCACGGTGAATTCCACGCGCGACTCACGATAGGTGCCGCCCGATTCCGCCACGATCCGCTTGTGGAACCGGTCGCCGTCCTCGATCTGCCCGGCCAGCAGATCCATCATCACCTGCCCGCCCGCCACTGTTTTCAGATTCTTCAGGGCTCGGCGCGCCGCCTCGAGCTCCCATTGATCCACAGTGGACTCATCGACCGTCCGGCCCATCGTGCGCACGTCGACCGTCACCGGAGCAGCACCTCGCGCTTCCATCGTGGTTCCCCTTCCTGGAGTACGCCGGCTCTCGACACCGGCCGTAAACCCACGATAAGATGCACTCATGCATCTTACAAGTCTTAGTAAGATGCATCTCAGCATCTTCTGTCGGGGACAGGGGAACCAAGTCGATCAGAAAGGTCGCCCATGGACACCGCGAGACACCCTTGCCCGCCTCGGTAACGGTCGACATCTTCACGCTGGGACAAGCCGTCGATGAGTCCGCTGTGGATCAATGGGAGCTCAGGGCCGCCCGACGAGCGCTGAACAACCTCAGGACGCTGGCCGCCGGACAGAAAATGCTGGATCTGCTGGCCGGGCAGATCCAGGCAGGCGACCGCTTCCACAAGGAGCTCATCGCGACATCGCGCGGAACCCACCGCGAGTCACGCGCCGAGCTGACCGTGCACGGACTCACACCCCGAGCGTTACGTGCAACCGCCGGGCTACACGGGCGGCACGGTCGAGACGATCGGAGGGCACCTCACCCGCTTCAAGGCGTCGATGGCGCCCGAACTACCTTCGGAGATCAGCGAGCACTTCGATCCGGCATACCCACTGACGCTGGCCACCGCCCTGTTGAGTCTCGACGACGACACCCCGTTCGCCTACTGCGTACACCAAGCACGGGACACCGAGACCGGTGCGGAGGCAGTGGTGCGAGTCCTCTGCCCGTCCGCGGCCCCCGATTCGATGATCGAGGAACACTGCGAACACCTGAGCATCGAATTCCGCAACTGGATCCGCAGCGCGGCGGCCGCGATCATCGGGCGGACCTGACTTTCCCCCGCCGCTTCGGGACGAGCAGCGGCAGAAAGATGGTGTCCACGACTTCCTGGATGGCGGCCGGAGACATCGGCTCCAGATTCATCAGCGTTTCGTTCCGCAACAGGTCATAGGGCAAGCGCGCGATACGCGGCGTGAGTTTCGCTTCGTCGATCTCGCCTCGCACGGCAGCCCGGCGCGTCACCGCGTCGATCACCGCCCATCGCTGGTCGATCAAAGACGCACGCAGCTCGGCGACGGTTGTTCCGGTGTCCTCGAAGTAGGCGGCCAACTGCGCTGTCATGGCGGCGGCGAACATCGCGAACGAATCGTTGAGCTGCTCGAGCAGAGCGATGGTGTCGTCCCGCAGCGACCCGGTGTCCGGATCGAGGAGCGGGAACTGATCGCTGGCGCGGATGATCGCGTCGCGGACGAGCGCCGCCTTGGTGGCCCAGTGGCGGTTGACGACCGGACGGCTGGTGCCGGCACGGTCCGCGACCGCCACGAAGGTGAGTGCGGCGTATCCGCGCTCCATCAGCTCCTCCCACGCGGCATCGAGCAACGCGGCCTTCAGTTCCGCACCACGCCGCCGGCGCCGGGGACCCGCCTCACCCGCAAGATACATAGGCGCATCCTAACAATGATCGGTAACCGCTGAAGTCTCCCGTCGCGTTCGCTGGCACGGCCGTACCGGTTCAACGGCCGACGCCGCCGGTGAGCATCGCGGGCAACGGAGCACCATCCGGGGCGGCCTTGAGCAGCTACCAGCTGCGCACCGTGCCGTTTACCACGACGCGAGGTAGCAAGGGCTGCTTGCTGGTCGCACGGCACACCGATAGCGACGAGTTCCCCTTCAAGACAACATACGAAGGCTCGTTCACGATCATCCCGGACATGTTGCGGACCGTGGCGGTCCGCCCCGTACTGAAGGAACACAACCAGGAAACCGGCGCACGGTGGGGATTGTTCCTGGCCGAGGACCACATCCTCGACGGCGACAGTGTCTTCGTCGGGGCGTACAAGTAGATCTGTTCGCGTGGGTGATGGTGGATATCCTCGCCATCACCCACGCAAGGCAAGGAACGTAATGACCGAACCCGTCCTTCTTCTCCGTGAGACCGGAAGCCCCTGGGTCGACTACCACCAGTTCGTGCTGTTCGACGTCGAGTCCACCGAGGCCCGGCCATCAAACCTTGCCCCGGCAGGGGACGGTGCCATCGCTGTCAGCGGCCACGGAGGAGGCAAGTTCTTCACCTTGGGTGAGATGACGGATGTCGTGGTGGACTTCGAAGTCTGGACGGCAGAACCCGCGCCGCCCACGTCTCCGTTCGAAGATCGGTTCGACGGGGCTTTCACCGTGGACACGGGGCGCGTCGTCCTCGGGTCCGTCACCGGCTCGCCGGCGGACGTCATCATCGAACTTCCCGTCCCCGGTCCTTTCCAGCTACGCGCGTTCCGCACCAGCACCCCCACCGTGAACAGCGACTTCCCGGAACTCGACTATCGGCACGAGCGATGGCTGCTCCAGGCCTGGCCATCCAGCGCACAGACGGCACCGACGTAAACCTGCGCGACGGGAACCACCCTTTCGCCGGCTACCCGTATTTTCACGATGGCCAGACATTCCTAGAGGACAGCACGCTGATACGGGCAGGTCCGTCACGGTGCGGAGGCTACGAGCGGCTTCGCCGCCCAGTGTCACGTCCCTGGCTGGCTTCCGTTTCCTGGACCAGGGCCGTGCCATCGCGTCTAGGTGCGGAGGTTGTCGATGACGTACTCGGCGATCTTCGCGACCGCACCACAAGGATCGTTCTGCCAGGGACCCGCTTCCGGCTTTCCGCGGGTGTTGGTCTTGATGTGTACCAGTGTGTTGTCGTCGACGCCGAGAACCAGCCTGCACGCCAGAGGCCCTTCGTCCCGCTTGGTCGCGATGTTCTCCTCGACGTCCACGATCACCGCGGGGTAGCCGTTGATCGTCAGCTCTTCCCAGTGGTTGCCGGTATCGCGGCCTCGGGCGTGGTCGCTGTACAACGTGCTGATGCTCTCCCGCAGCGGCGGGAACCAGGATGTGGTCACGTCGACCGAGCGGCCGAGCACGATCAGGCATTGGCCTTGCCGGGTCTGTTCGTGCTTGCCTTCGCCGAAACCGATGCTCCGCAGCTGCTCCACGGTGATCGCCGAACACGGATCGGCGATGAACTTGTTGCCGTTCAGTTGTGCGGGGATCGGCGGGACCGGCACCGACGGTTCCGGCGGCGTCGGCGGCGGGCTCGTTCCGCAGCCGGCCAGCACCACCATGCCACCGGCCATCAGCAGGGCGAGTCCTCGGGCGAGACGACGTGTCACGAGGGATCGGCTCCCGGTTTGATCCGCCAGCGGCGGGGTTCCCCGACCACCTCGGCACTCGTGCCGACATCCGGGATCTTGGGGAAGGTGGTCTCGATGGCCGTCAGCTCGAGACCGCTCCCGACCAGCGCTCCGATGTTGGTGATCATGCTGGCGAGGAGGGTGTTGCAGTCACGCCAGAACTTCTCGAATGCCGAGTTGATCGCGTCCACGAAGTCCTTGGCAGACAACACCGCCAGCGGCGGGACGACCACGGACCCGAGAACGATCGCGAACTTCCCGCTCAGCTGCGCCAGGTTCGCCGCACAGTTCCCGAGCGCGAGCAACAGGTTCTTGTACGTGTCGATCACCGTCGTCGCGACCGTGCTCACCGTTTTGGTCAGGGTCGTGATGGAGACCTGGCCTTTGTTCAGGCTGTCGACGGCCATCCCGGAATACATGGAGTACTGGTCGAACGCGTCCCCATGCCACGCGGCCGTCAGTGACAGCTTCGTGTCATTGACGATGTCGGCCGCGTCCTTCAGCTTGCTCTCCCTGGCGAACGCCTCAGCCAGCCTCAACGCCTTTTCCAGGTTTCCGGCGACGAACACGCGGAGTTTGTCGAGCAGCCCGATGATCCCGTGCGCGCCGATCAGGTCCGCGTACTCCCGGATCTTCGCGTCCGCGGCCTCCGGATAGGTCATGGTGGTGAGTTCGGCGGCAGCCTGGCCCGGGTCGGAGGTGGTCACTTGATCTCCCCCTCCAGCTTCTTCATCCGCTCATACGCTTCCTGATCCAGCTGCTCATAGTGGTTCGCGGCTTTCCCCAAGGCCGCGCTCAGCACGGCGAGCTGGGTCGAGTTCTCGGCTGTGATCCGCTGAATCGCGTCGATGGCCGCGTTGTACCGGTCCACCGTCCCCAGGCCGTTGAGCCCGGGCATCAGGTTCGTCGCCGTCCCCGGCAAACCGAGGTCGTAGGGGCCGAGCGCGACATTCGCCAAGTCCACCACTACGAATTTCTGCAGCAGTCCCGCCGCCTCCGCGATCGCGTCGGCCGCGGCCCGCAGCTTCTCCGGGTAAACGTGATAGCCCCGACCAGGGCCGGGGTCGAACGGATCCGGAAAGGTCATACCAGCCGCTCCTCATCCCGAACGGCCGCGAGCGCCGTCTCATACCGCTGGGCCGCGGTCTCCTCCGCCCGCTGGATCCCCACCAGCAGCTGACGCGACAGGCTAGCCGCGCTGTAGGCCTTCATCGCGACCACGTCCACCGACACATCGACCAGATCGCCCGCACCGGTCACCGTCACCGACCCCAGCTCCCCCGGCAACGTCCACGTGACACGATCCCGCGCCGCACCGGCCGCGGCCTGCTCAATCGCCACCACGGTCGCGTCGATCTCCCGCGCCAGGTGATACAGCTCGTCCTGGTAACTCACCAGCGATCCCGCCTGTCGTCCTCGAGATCGTCGTCCAGGAAATCGAGCTGATCGAAACTCTCCTCCTCGACCTCACCGGTATCGGGATGCGCTCCACGCGGCTCAGCCGCTGTCGCGGTTCGGGGAGCAGGTGAGGGCGTGACGTCGTTCCCCTGGGTTGCCGCAGTCCCAGGGGCGGGTTCGGGCATCCACTCCTGGTCCTTGTCCACCACCGCGCGGACCTTGGCAACGCCGACCTGGGCGGCCGCACGCCGGGCCGCCGACACCGCCTCCAGCACCGCGGGCCCCAGACGCTGTGGATGCGTACTCCGGATCACCTGATCCGCGATCGTCAGATCCACCAGCTTGCCCTGACCGGACACCACCGCCGACGCGATACCGTCAGTAGATCGCCCGGTAAATCGGGCCTGCTCCAGCTCAGCATCAAGCTCACCAGCCTGCTGCCGCAACCTGGCCACATTCAATGACACGCCGGCTCGCCCTCCCCGTCGCCCGACATACCCCGCAGCCGCCCCCACGGCCTGACCGCTACGCCCGCGATTACTACACGAGCGTAATCGGCCGAGCGGTCAGCGTAGTCGAACCTCACATCAGTGTCTCGTCATTCCCCGCACGCGGCCGGCAACCCACAGGTCGGCACCACGACAGACGGCGGGAACCTCCGCCCGGCACGGTGGCGGTGCGGCTCACCGATGAGCGGGACTATCACCGAATCCGGCGGACGCCCCTGCGGCTGACGAGCGAGAGGGCCTGTCGCGCGGTCTCAGCACCTGTGCTGGAGCAGGCGGCGAAAGGCTGCACACAACCGCTCCCGCGCTGACATTAGTGCAGCTCGCCGACGCGACCCCGTGCGACCGCCCGTGTGACGTCCAGTTGTTGATCACGCCGGTATGCTTCCCGAGAGGGCGACTACGGCTCGTGTCCGACTCGTCGCTTCGTGCAGGAGAATGCAGGTCATCGCTACATGCGCTAAGTGGGGGTAAATGTGCCGGTCGAGACTGAGGACGACGCAGCACAAACCCCCCGGCCGAACTACTTTCGCACCTCTGACCTCGGCGCGATCCTGGCGGGGGTGACATCTGGGGCCGCAGGCGCTTACGCCTACTACAGCGACATGCTGAGGCCACTGGCGCACAGCTTCACCATCTGGATCGTACTGGTCGTCGCGGTAACAGCAGGCGCGCCTCGTCGACGCGCGGCAATCCGGGCGGTCGGAGCGCTGATCGCGGCCGTTCTTGCCTTTTACTGGGGCAAGGCCCTGGTCTACGGCATCAAATATGCGGGCATGCCGTACCAGGTCGATGTGGCGACAACGGTGCTGTGGTGCGCGCTGGCGGTGGCCGGCGGCTTGCTCGCCGGATTCCTGCTGAGCGCGATCGGGCGAACCGATACCCGCGGCACAGTGGCGACCGCCGCGGTAGTCGGCCTGCTGGCTGCTGACGTTGTCCGGCAGTCCGGCCGCTCAGGTATCGGCGTCCTGCTGCTCGCGACGGTAGTCGCGATCGGCTTCGTGGGCTATCGAGGGATTCGCTCGGTGCGCCAAGGCATCCAGGTTGCAGCCTGCGCAATCCCGCTGGGAGGTCTCGGCTTCATGGTTGTGTCGGCGCCGGACATCATCGAGGAAGTCCTGATCAGACTCGAGCACTAGCTCTTACCGCATCAGGATACCTCGTCAAGACCCCGTCAAGACCGGCCCGCGCGAAGCCAACCTTTCGTCCCGATTCGCCACAGCGGATCCCGGTTCCGCCGAGAAACCTCCGTCCAACGAGTCTAAATTAGAGCAATTCGTAGCGAATCAGCTACATGCACTCGTCAATTATAAGAATATGACAAATAGTCTTCAGTGACCCCGATCACACTCGTTCGGTGGTGTTCGGCCATGTTGATCTAGTGGCAGGGTTAATTGATCGCAATTCTTAGCGCGAAGCGGTTCAACTGGGGAGGACTTCCGATGCAAGGTATGCTTGCGCCCTAATCGCACCGCAGCTCATACCAGGTCCATCTGTCGACAACAAAGCTGAGCCTGTTTGAGCTGACTTTATTACGAAAGTCTTCTCTTTAGCTCTTGAGCCACCACTACCCCTGGCTTTCTTTTGTTCACCATGTTCACTGCGCCTGCAGTGGAACATGGAAGTCCTCTCAGGGGTGCGCTATACGGTCAATTTCGAGGGTTGCATCCAATTAAGGTATGTCGAGAGGGTTGAAATGAAGCGCGTATCGAAGATGTTCACCGTTGGCGTGGCGACGCTTGCGCTCGCCGCGCTATGCGGCACCTCCGCGTCGGCGGCCGCCGCGAGCGAGGATTCGGCGGGACGTTACTGCGCCTGGATGGTAGGGCCGGCCGAGAACGGCGACGTGTCGCCCGTCCTGGCGAAGTCGTGCTCCGAGGTATCGCCGGCCGCGGCCGCGGCCGGGCTCGTGTCCCAGGGTGACGGGCACGCCATCTCGGCCATCGCCGAGGCCACTCCCCTGATGTACTGGTACTCGAACGGGAACTACAACCGCAACGCCGCGGGCAGCATGACCACGATCTACGGGAACGCAGGACCGTGCGACTCGGCGGGCTACCGCGTCGAACCCGACTCGTACTGGAAGGCGAACATGTCGTCGATTCTCGGCGACAACAACTGCAGATACGCGCACGTCACCAACCGCGCACTGAACTCGGCACATGACTTCAACATTGACTTCGGAGCCGAAGGCGCTTACTTGGGCCAGTGGGATAACAACGTCGGACTGACCAAGGCACACGCCTAAAAATAGGCTTGAACTGCCTCTATCTGTCCGGATTTCCCGGGCGGATAGAGGCAGTCTGCCGACCGCGAACTCCCGTGCCCCTGGGGGCCACTGGCGAGCATCGAAAACTGCGGCGCGACGGCAATGCTCAGCCCGGTTGATAGGGTCGCTTCGGACGAGCAGGCACTCGCCGTCCGTAGGGGCCGACTTCGTAACGCCTTCAGAATTCATCAACTGGGCCCATGTCCTCCAACCAACGCAGCCAATCCAGGCTCCACCCACGGCCGCCGTCTATCGACCGGTTCTGGCGCGAGAACGGCGGCCAGGTCATCTCCGACCAGCAATCCTCGTCGAGGATTCCGGATACTCTGACCGGCCCACAGCGTGGGCGGTGCAGCAACTCCGCGCCGACCGATTTGCATTATCTACCCGCGACAACGCCGCGGTGACTCATGGCGTCGGTTGTTCGAGCGGCGATCAAACCAACGCCGAGTGGCGTGCACCAATGCAGGACGGCTTTGCCGTCTCGATGGGTGGTGATCAGCCGGGCGTCGCGCAGGGTCCTGGCTTGCATCGAGGCCGCGGGGACTGATATGTGCAGGGTGCGCGCGAGTTCGGTCGTGGTGTGCGGCTTCGTCAGAGCACGCAAGGTGTCCGCTCGTGTGCCGCCCAGCAGTGCCGCGAGAGGATCGCCGACCGTGTCGGCATCGTGCAAGGGAAGCGGTGTGAGGGCCGGGTAGATGATTAACGCCGGTCCGGCAGGCTGTGGCGCCACGAGAACCCGGCCAGTCCAGAACAGTGACGGCAGGAGCACCACGCCTTCGCCGCGCAACGTCACTTCCCTGTCAGTGCCGGGCGAATCGACCTCCAGGCTCATGTCGCGCCATCGCAATCCGGCGGACAGGCTCGTGAAGGTGCGCTCGAGTCCGTGCCGGGCAAGGAAATGCGCGCGCCAGGCCGCTTCGGCGTGGAAGGCGACCCGGAGCCGCGGCCACTCCACGGCCAAGATGTGCCTGTGCGCATCCGTGATGGCGTGCTTGAGGATGCGCCAAGCGTGGCGATCCTGTGCGGCAAGCTGCCGGATCCAGGCGGTCCGCGGCCGGTCGACCGCGCAGATCCGTCGCAATTCTGCCTCGACTACCGCTCGGTCGGTAGCGAGAACCTGAGACAAGCCATCCTCCAGCCCGGCACTCGGCGGGTCGAGGAACAGGGGTCCGATACCGGTAGGAGACAACAACTGCAGTAGCGGCTCGGCCTGCACGGGAAGACCGCGTGCCGTCCGTCTTCGCCAGCCACCGAAGACGTGGCGATTGTCATCGCGCTGCAGAGTCATCAGCGCAAGGACCAGTTCCATCAGCGGAGCGGGAGTGTCCGCCACGGTGACCTTAAGCAGGTCTTTCGCGGTAAAAAACACCTTCAGCACATCATCCCCCAGATACGGCCTCAGCCACACGTTTCAGTTGTGGTTGAACACATGGCAGCGCAGTCGAGAGTGCCAGACACTGGTCGTGCGATCCACTGGATCAAGTTCCCAAGATGGGTTACGCCTCAACTGGAGCCATCGAATTACTTCTTTTCGTCTTCACGGCGACGCATTCACATCGGAAAAGACGGATCGAGAGGGAGAATGATGAGAAAATCGCTAACCCGCACCTTGCTCACACTGCCTGCCGTGGTCGCGGCGACGCTGGTCAGCGTCGGCGGGACAGCCACGGCCGCACCTGCGGGAACGCACACCGAACCTGTGCAGACCATGGACTGCAGTCACGCGCATTCGAACAAGGACAGCGGCTCGGGCCGGACGACAACGGTTCTGCGCTACCGGACCGGGCCGCACACCTCCTGCGAGCCACTGGGACAAGCCAGCAGTAACACGCTGATCTACTACCACTGCTGGACTTCCGGTGAATCCGTCGGCGGCGTGAATACCTGGACTTGGGGACGTGTCGCGGGCACACAGCGCGAAGGCTGGTTCTCCGACAAGTACCTCAGCAACGGTGGCTCCACGAAGAAGTGCTGAGCTGAGACCGTGGTGCCGGGCCCTCAGCCCGGTGCCACGGTCACCACCACTCCGTCGCCGACGAAACTGCACTACGGAACCCGGGCCGTCATCGTGCATGTAATGCCGGTTCGAGAGCTCGCCACAGTGATCACCAACGACGAGACGCAAGGCGCGTTGCAGTCCAGTCAAATCCTCGCTACGCCTCTGAATACGTGCCAGCGCCCAGAGTTCAGTGGAGCAGGGTCACCAGTTGTCCTTGAGGATGGTGCCCGCCGTGGTGCGCGCGGCACGCAGCCGGAATCTCAGCCCGGGGCGCAGGCCGACCTTCTTGATCAGCTTCGTGTAGACCTTCTCGGCCCGCCAGGTCAGATTGCCGGAGAATCCTTTGCGGGCTCTCAGGTGCCCCACCAGGTCGGCGGCAAGCCGGGCCGCCTGCTCCAGGTCTCCACCTCGGCGTTCCCACTCGATGCGCGCCAGGCGAAGTTCAACGACCGGCTCGAGGTCGTAGTCGTCGACGAGGCCATCGGTCTCAGCTGTGACCAGGTCGACGTACTCGTTCGCCTTGGCAATGTCCCCGGTCTCACCGAGGACGTGGGCGTAGTCGATGACCACGGCCCGTGTCCACTGGTTGTCGAGATCCAGTTCGTCGTATCCGGACAGGACGTCTTCACACACCTCGAGACACTCGTCTATCGCGCCGGCTCGCCTCAGCCATGGGGTGGGTCGGCTGTGGTGGACGAAGCTCGCGCGCCCTGTGCGGCCGTCGACCGTTGTAATGCCGGACGTACTCAACGAGAACGGCAGCGCGGCACCGAGCTCAGCGATCGACAGCGAGCTGGTGTTACTGGCCAGCACGGCCTGCTCACCGAGGACCTTCTCCGCGCGGGTCAAGACGTCGATCTTGAGGTCCGGTCGTTCCGGTGCCGCCTCGACGACCAGTTGCGCCGAAACCGGCAGCGCGCTGAGGTCGTCGACGATCGTCACCCGCGCGAGCACCTTGTCCGGGTGTCGGTGAGCTTGCCGCGCTCGGCGCCGACTCTACCGGCGCTTGTTCCGCACGCCGCATAGGAACATCTGGCAGTTCACTTCCGAAAGTCCAAATCGGAACGCCCAGGCCGACCTGGCTTCTGCTCGTACACATCCAGTTGGTGCTTGATCACCTCCAGCGGCCCCCATTCCGGCAGGCACCACATCTAGTGGAGAGGGCTCGTCTGCACCCAGCAATGCTGCCGAAGCCGTCCTGAAACTCAAGTGCCTCGATCTTGGGAAATGGCACGTGTCGATTGCCGGGCTTATCGGCGGGATCGTAACCGTAACCTCGACCGTATAGGCACATCGCCCAAGAGGGGTCGCTTAGAAAGCCAGAAGCCAAGTACGCAATCCAGAAACCGTTGAGATTGATGGGATTCCGAAACTGTTTCGGGTGCTTTCTGCCGTCAACAGCACCATCGTCCCACAGCTCAACGGTCGCGGTGGACACCGCGGCGACGGCATACGTACGGAAACCCGGTCATGAACTCGACCAAGCGATGTTCAGGTGACTTCGGATGCCCGACCTTTTACCCGAGGGCACTCCGGCCACCGATCGCGTACACGAAGTCCGCCGACATGGACCAGGTCTCACCGCCTCAGGTTGTCGAGGTGGTGACAATCTTGTCGTCGCCGGTACCGACCCGCTGGACACTGCGGGTCGAGGTCACGCCGATGCGGATGCTGAAAGGCGGCCCGCGAGATCGCCGGCGCCGTCGCCGGAAAGGCGCGGGAGGGCGGCCAGGCGGCCGGCGCAGACCAGTAGCAGCGCGCTCATCGGGCCGCGGACCTCCGGACCGGCGCCGGTGGCCCAGGAGATGTCGGTGGCGGTCAGCCGGAAGCCGGCCACCTTGCGCGCCGACGGGAGGGGCGGCGGCCAGCGCATGGACAGCACCCTGTCCGCGGCGACGGCCGCCGCGTCCGGTGGCATCTCGTGGCGGAGGCCGAGGGGGATGGCGATGTCTTGGGCGTGGATGAGGATGTCGGTGAGCGTTTCCAGGTAGGTGACGCCGAGGGTGTGCCGCCGCGAGCCGGCCGTCGCGCGGAGCTCGGCGGTGATCCGGGCGGTCGACAGTTCCGCGGCGCGCCGGCGGGCCGCGTCCTGGATGGTCCGGTCCATGCTGCCGCGCCAATGGGCCATTGTCGCGATCAGGTCGCGGAGGCCGAGCTGTTGCAGCGTCAGGTGCGCGGCGACGTCGCGAACGGTCCAGCCGGCGCACAGCGACGGCCGACGCCACTGGTCGTCCGATAGGTCGTCGAGCAGGTCTGCCAGGCTGGTGCGTTGCGCGGCGATGACCCGCCAGATCGCGTCGCTGTCCGGTGCCGGTCGTTTGCCGGTCATGTCGGGACCTCCTCGGAGCGGGGGCGGACGACGCTCGTCACGAGCGCCGCGATCTGCGGGTAGGGGTCGAACGCCGGGTCCGGGATGGCCAGTTCGTGCAGCACGATCCCGGTCCAGTGGTTGGCGATGATGGGCGCGTCACGTCCGGGATCGGTGGACCCGGAGGCGCGCAGCCAGTTCGTGAACCAGGCGTTGACCCGGGCACCGGTGGCCAGCAGCTGTGGCCGCAGCGTGGGGTGGATGCCGGCCTCGACGAGGATCGCGTACCGGGCCAGGGTCAGCGTCCGGTTCGGGCCGGTCGCCTCGAGGGCGAGCCCGGCCATCGCCTGAGCCAGCTCTTCCGGCGTGACCGGGTAGTACGTCGTCGCGAGGGCTTCCCAGCTCGCGCGCTCCCGGTCGGACGTGCGTTCCACGACCGCGTTGAGCAAGGCGTCCCGGGTGCGGAAGTGATTGGAGGCCGAGCCGGTGGGCAGCCCGGCGGCGGCGTCGATGGCGCGGTGGGTCAGGCCGTGGATGCCACGCTCACCAAGGACCGAGATCGCGGCGTCGAGGAGTTGTTCACGTCGTGCAGACACATACGCAGACTACGCTCATAGTAATAGTCACTGCAATAGTAGTGCTGAAGACTACGTACGTAGTAGCCTCCGATACCAGTTCCCTCCGCGCGAGCATGAGCTGTTCCTGTCGTTGGTGCGGGAGGCCGTGACCCGTCACCGCTCCGGCCGGAGGCACTGGCGGACTTTCGAGGAGGTCGGCGCCTGTCGAATCCGCCGTTCAAGCTGGACGACACCAAAGACCGCAAGCTAATTCAGCGATCGTGAATGGCCGGTGGCGGTGTCCCGACACACGTACCTGTGTCGGCCTCCTCGACTCGAGACGAGGGACCGCTCGCCCCGACGGTCCGCAGCAACGCATCGCCGTCGCCGAGGCTGGAATGGGAACGGTCCGACCGAACATGGGAGTCCTTTGGCCAGGACGCTACACAGAGCCGCTGGTCGATGCCGACGTGATCGCCTGCCCCGCCGATGTACTCGTCGCGATAGCGTCTCGCCGCCGCATGGCTACAAGCTAGGCGTCAGCCCACCGGACAGCGCGGTACTGCAACGTGATCGACATCGGCCGGACGATGTGTCCCATTTGGTTCTGTCCGTCGGATGCGACCGCGTTTCTCCGTGACAACCGACCGCACGCGGTTTGGTGAAGAAGCGTGTGTTGACCGCACCCGATCCCGGCGGGTGAGGGCGGGCACTCCGCCTTTCGTTGCAACTTGCTGCCCCTTGGCCGTGGCAGGGCGGCAAGACCAGGTGGCGTTTGCCAGCCGTGGCGAGACCGCCAGGTCGCCAGTCGGTGGATCATCGCCAGGTGATCCACCGAGAGAACATGTTTCAGATCCACCGTGCGGACCGATCATGGTGACGGTGACCGAACATGCCGATTGGCGGACGCGGTCGAAACAGTTCGTCTGCGCGGACGGATGGATTGTGGCGTTCGTGACATTTCGGCGCGGGTGGGAGTCGGCGCTGCCACTGTTCGGCCAGTGACTGGGCGTGGCAGATCGGTGGAGCCGGATCCGTCGACGGGACGAGGTCGAGGCCTTGCACCAGTAGCCGGGGCGGTGACCGCTGGCGCCGGGCTGGCCCTTCAGGCACGGTTGAACGGGGAACTCGGTTCACGGGTGGGCGACGGGATCGCGTCGACGCTGGCGTCGACGCTGGTCGGCCTCGTCCTCCTGCTGGTCTTTGTTCCAGTTCTCCCTGCCGGACGACGTGGACTGGGTCTGATCCGTACGGCGGTGCGCACCGGCGGTGTCCGGTGGTGGCATCTGGCGGGTGGTGTCTGCGGTGCGCTGTTCGTGGCTGGCCAGGGAATCAGCGTCGGGTCCGTCGGAGTGGCCATGTTCACCGTGGCCGCCGTGGGCGGCTCGGCTGTCGGTGGTCTGGTCGTGGACCGGTTCTCGAATGGGCCCGGTGGTCAGCGCCCGATCACGGTGGCGCGGACGGCGGGTGCCGTGGCCTGTGTGGCAGCGGTCGCGGTGGCCGGGCACGATGCGTGGGACAGCCCAGGAACCCTGGCACTGGTGGTATTGCCCGTACTCGCCGGTGCGGCGGTCGCGGTGCAGTCGGCGTTGAATGGGCGAGTCGGAGCAGCCGCCAGGTCGCCGTGGCCGCCCACGCTGATCAATTTCACCGTCGCGGCCGTCTCACTCGCCCTCGCCCTGGCGATCCGCGTCGCGCTCGGCTGGGATCCGCCTGGGCGTCTGCCGGCTGAGCCGCCGCTCTACCTGGCCGGGGTGATCGGCATCGGTGTCATCGCAGTGGCCACGGTCCCCGTCCGGCACATCGGAGTGCTGGTCTTCGGGCTGGCCAGTGTGACCGGCCAGTTGCTCGGCGCGGTCGCGTTGGACGCGCTCACACCCGGCCCGAGGCTCTCCTCCGCCACGTTCGTCGGTGTCGCGATCACGTTCCTCGCACTGGTACTGGCGGCCCACCCACGCTTCCAGCGAGCAGAACCCGCTCCCCCATCAGCCCGCGGTGCGGATGACTGAACGCACTCACTTTGCCGCTCTCGGCGGTTCGGATGCAGTACTCGCCAACCGTGAGCGCGACTTCCGCGCTGCTGTCGGGCATGTGACACAAGTGGAACGACGAGAATGAACGGAGAACAAACGACGCAATGCGGCGCGAGTCAGTTCGCCCTGAGGAGCGTGTAGATCTCGACCCGTTGTGTGCCGGTGCCGGTGGACACCACCAAAGCGCCCTTGACGGTGGTGACGACACCACGGCTCCACTTGCCCAGTTCCCGGACCGGGATCTTCATGGTCCATGGCCGTTCGGTGTCGTCACACATAACGGAGAGGGTGGAATTCCCGTTCGCCGTCGCCTGGAGGGCGCGAAGGATCAACATCCCTTTCGCGTGATGCTTCGTCGGTGTACAGGAAGTCGTGCCGCTCGCCACGAGGATGTGGTCACTTTGGACACTCAGCGACGTCACCGAGACCGCGGAATCGTGCGCGGCAAAACGATCAACCGAAACCGCCAGTTCGGCACAAGCCGGAAACACTGCACGCCGGTCTCGCCGTCCGGCGTGCAGGTGATCGGTCAGGTCACGCACTCCCGAACAGCCGATCCAGATGCACGTCGATCGCGGCGAGCGCGTCCTGGGGCTCGATCACGTCGAGTTCGATCAGGGAGGCGAAGCCGGTGAGGGCGAGGAGCAGGTTGGTCTCGGTCGCCGGGTCGCGGCCGGAGTCGACGTACCCGTCGGCGATCGCCTGGCGGACCGCCTGCTCGACGAGGGCCCGCCCTTCGACGAGGCCGCGGCGCGCATGGTCGTGTACGGCCTCGTCGTGCAGTGCCTCCAGGACGTAGGCGGCGTTCATCCGGCTGGTCGCGCGGGCGTCGGCATGCAGGGGGAGCATTTCCGCGAGCGTCAGCCGCAGCACGTCGCGGGGGTGCGGACGGTCACCGAGCTTTTCGAGCCCCTGGCCTACGCGCACCGCGGTCTGCTCGGACGCGAAATCCATGGCGAAGGAGAGCATGGCGGTCCGGGAGGCGAAGTAGTGCTGCAGCTGCCCGAGTGACATGCCCGCCTCCTGTGCCACCACGCGCATCGTCAGGTGTGTGACGCCGCGCTGCTCCACCACCCGCCACAGTGCGCGGGCGATCGCTTCTCGGCGTCCGCGGTGATCCACCTGTTTCGGCATCGCCGTCCCCTCCCTCGTCCCCCCGGGATCTTTCCAATACAGTTGACATAATACACCTGACCTATAACCCTGGGGTGCACTCGAGGGAGGGAATCGTCATGTCCGAACAGCCAAAGGTACGGACCACGGAGGGCGTGGTGCAGGGGCTCTGGCGGCAGGGGCACGCGGTGTTCCGCGGTATCCCCTATGCCCAGCCCCCGGTCGGAACGCTCCGCTTCGCCGCGCCCGCGCCGCCGCACCGCTGGGAGGGGACGAGGCAGGCGATCGAGTTCGGTCCTGTGGTGCCGCTGTCCCTGCCGATCGACGTGCCCCCGCAGGGCACCGACTGGCTGACGCTCAACGTCGGCACTCCGGATCCCGGCGCGGCGGGTCTGCCGGTGCTGGTGTGGATCCCCGTGGGCGGCTACCTCTCGGCGGCGTCGAGCGATCCGATGTACGACCCGGCGGCGCTGGCCGAGGCGGGAGTCGTCGTGGTGACCATCAACTGCCGCGTGGGCGCGGAGGGATTCGCGTTCCTCGACGACGCGCCACCCAACCGTGGGTTCCTCGACCAGATCGCGGCGCTGGAGTGGGTGCGGCGCAACATCGCCGCCTTCGGAGGCGACCCCGGCCGGGTCACCGTGGGCGGGGTGTCCGCCGGGGCGGGCTCGGTCGCCGCCCTGTTGACGATGAAGTCCGCGCGCGGCCTGTTCCGGCGGGCCATCGCCCATTCGGTGCCGGGGCTGCACAGCACCCCCGCGCTGGCCCGGGAGATCACCGCCGCGTTCGCGGACCGGCTCGGCGCGGCGGCCCCCACCGCCGAGGCCCTGCGCGACATCGACCCATGGCACCTGGCCGCCGAGCTCACCTCCTTCAACGCCGGCCTCCACGCGCACCGGGAGAGCTGGGGACGCCTCACGGAGACCGGCACCGCGCTGTGCCCCGTCGTCGACGGCGAGGTCTTCCCGGAATCGCCCTGGCCCGCGCTGACCGGCGCGCGCACGAGCGGGACCGAACTGCTCGTCGGCCACACGCGGGACGAATTCCGGTACTTCAGCGTCATGAGCGGACGGTACGGAACCTTCACCGAGGAGGACGCCCACGCGGCCCTGGAACTGCTCGCCCCGCGGCCGGACGGCACGCGGGCCTACCGTGCCGCGTTCCCGCAGGCGGGCCCGGAGGAGCTGGTGGAGACGGTGTACTCCGACGCCCTCTTCCGCATGCCGTCACAGAAACTGGCCGAGGCGAACGCCGCGGCGGGCGGCACCTCGTACCTCTTCGAACTGTGCTGGGCCGCCCCGGCCCTCGGCGGCATCCTGGGCGCTTGCCACAGCCTCGACGTACCACTGGCGTTCGGCACACTGGACAGCCCCGTCGGTACCCAGCTCATCGGCGAGGACCCCACTCCCGAGGCCGTCGCGCTCTCCCGCGAACTCCAGGAGGCATGGGTCCGCTTCGTCACCACCGGTGACGCGGGCTGGTCCGCCCACCGGCCCGGCGGGCACCTCACCCGCGTCCTGGACACCGAGTCGAAGACTCTGCCCTATCCCGAACAGGCATCCCGCCAGATCTGGGAGGGTCACTCCCCCGTCCCCTTCGATCTCTTGTGATTGTCCGGGCCGGCTCCCAAAACTGCGACGCGCGGTCACCCGCACGACGACGCTCGCCGTCGCGGTCCGGGCAACGTGAGCGCCACGGCGGCTACGGCCACCAGAAGCCCCGCGATGACCAGGAACGCACGTCCGTAGTCCGCGGCCAGCGCGTCCGGGGTGTCGGCGTCGCTTCCGGCGACAGTGACCAGCACGGCGAGCCCGAGTGCGCCGCCGAACTGTTTGGTGGTGTTCATCAACCCGGAGGCGGCGCCGGCGTCCGCGGCGTCGATACCGGAGGTGACCGTGGTGGTGATCGGGGTGGTGAGCAGCCCGCTGCCGACCGAGAACACGATCGCCGGCCCCAGGATTCCGAGCAGGTAACCACTGTCCGCGGTGATCCGGCTCTGCCACCAGAACCCCGCCGCGGCGATCAGCGCACCGGCGACGATCAACGCCCGGCCCTCGACGTGGCGCATCAACCAGGGCGTCACGCGTACACCGACGACAATGGCCACCACGGTATGCGGCAGAAAACCCAAACCGGTCTGAAGCGGTGTGTAGCGCAAGGACTTCTGCATGTACAAGCTCAGGAAGAACCACATCGGGTTCAGGCAGCCCCCGGCCAGCAGCATCGCCACGTTCCCCGCGGTGAGTGCCCGCGACCGGAACAGGCGCGGCGGGATCAGCGGCGCACGGGCGAACCTCGCCTCCACCACCACGAACAGGACCACCGCGACGGCTCCGGCGGCCAGGGCGACGATCGTCACCGACCCGCCCCAACCGTAGGTGCGGGCCTGGGCGATGCCGTAGGTCAGCGAGGTGAGACCGGTGGTGGCCAGCACCGCCCCGCCGACGTCGAGGCGACGCCCCCGCTCGCGTCCATCGTCTCTGCCAAGGAAGCGAGCCGCCAGGAAGATCACGACGGCGCCGATCGGGACGTTGACCAGCAGAATCGACCGCCACGTCAGGTACTCGGTGAGCACACCGCCCACGAGGTTGCCAGCCGTGCCGCCCGCGATCCCTACAGCGGTCCACGTGGCCAAGGCACGCGTCCGCGCGGTGCCTTCGGTGAAGGTGGCGGTGAGGACGGTCAGGGTGGCTGGAGCGAGCACGGCGGCACCCAGCCCCTGCACCGCACGAGCCACGATCACCAGAGACGCGGAGCCCGCCAGCCCGCCGACGAGGCTGGCACCCGAGAACACGACGAGCCCGAGTCCGAAGATCCGATTGTGGCCGAACAGGTCCGCGAGCCTGCCGCCGAGCAAGAGGAACCCGGCGAAGGTCAGCGCGTAGGCGTTGACGACCCATTGCAGCCCTGCCTCGTCGGTTCCGAGCGCCCGCTGGATCGAGGGCAACGCGACATTGACCACCGAGATGTCGAGCACCACCATGAACTGCGCCGCGCACGCCAGCGCCGGCACGACCCCGCCCGCGGTCCCCGGCTCGTCCTTGCCCGGCATGCCCGCGGCCAGCCGGCTGCCGGAAGTCTCCCGCCGACCCACTGATCCTCACCGCCATCTCGACGACCACCGTTATGATACAGATGTACCATAACGGGGTGTCACCTGCCGGAGGGAGGGCTCGGTGCCGAGGACGGTGGACCACGAGGAGCGTCGTGCGCAGATCGCCGAGGCATTGGTGCGGGTCGCGGGGCGGGACGGCCTGCATGCGGTGACGATGCGGGCAGTGGCCGCCGAGTCCGGGGTTTCGCTGCGGCTGGTGCAGTATTACTTCGCGACAAAGGCGCAGCTCATGCTCGGCGCGTTACGGCATCTGGAGCGCCGGAGTCATCAGCGCTGGGCGCAGCGGCTGGCCGCGTTACCGGACCCGGTTTCGCCAAGGGCGTTCGTCGAGGCCTTCCTCGCCGAGGCATTGCCCACCGACGAGCAGAGCCGCGTATTTCACCTCGTCGGCACCTCGTACGCGGTGCTGGCCATGACCGACCCCGAGCTCGCCGAAGAACCGTTCGTCACCGGGGTGGACAACCTGGAACAGCAGCTCGCGGACGCGTTGGCGCGGGCCCAAGTCGACGGCCTGCTGGCGCCGGAGCTCGACGTCACCGCCGAGGCCGCGCGTCTGCTCGCCCTCAGCCACGGGCTGGGCACCAGTGTCCTGATCGGACAGCGCGGCACGGAAGCCGCTCACTCCGTGCTGCGCTACCACCTGGACCAGCTGTTCGGCTGAGCCCTGATGGCCGCCGCCTCTCGCCGCACGGAATCCGCCTCAGCGGCGCGGGTGCGCTGCCGTGCCAGTCGAAGGCGCCGAACGCGACCAGGACCATCACCGCGAAGAGTGCGGCCACCGGAACGTCACCCTCGCGGCAAATCCCCGGATTTGCCAGCCACAGGACGGAGACCGTCCAGGATGACGCGCAGGTTCCGGCGCCATTGGTCGGGTTTCGCTTCGAGGCCGATGGTGTGGTCGGCGGGTATCGCGGTCGCGAGGACGAACGGGACATCACGCCAGTCGAGGTCATCGCGAATCAGCCCGGCGTGCTGCACCCGTTGGACAAGCCGCCTCATCGCTCGCTGAAGCCGGTCGACCCTGACCGCCAGATCAAGCCCGTCCGCCGCCCCGGACAACGCGTCGTGAAGACCGCAACTCGACACCCGCAACCGCACGTACACGTCGGCGAACTCGGCAAAACCGTGCCACGGGTCAGGATCGTCGACCGCACGCCGGGCACGGTCGGTCATCTCGTCGATGATGTCGGCGAGGATCGCCGCCAGCAGAGCATCCAACGACGGAACCCGCCGATAGAGGGTCCCCAGCCCCACGCCCGCGCGATGTGCGACGTCACGAGTCGTGACAGCGAGCCCCTGTTCATCGAGGGCTTGCCGCGCCGCGGCGATCAACCGCTCGACATTGCGTCGCGCATCCGCCCGCGGACGGGCCTCGCCCTGGGCGAGCAGCATCTCCACTGCCGACTGCATGCC
This sequence comes from Amycolatopsis sp. NPDC058340, assembly GCF_042723975.1. NCBI lineage: Bacteria > Bacillati > Actinomycetota > Actinomycetes > Pseudonocardiales > Pseudonocardiaceae > Amycolatopsis > Amycolatopsis sp. NPDC058340. The sequence goes on from NZ_JBHXIB010000055.1 coordinate 26,596, forward strand.
CGCAGCCTAACCAACCGGGTCACCATGTTCCACTTCTGCTATCTTCGCGGAAGTGGAACATGGTGACCCGCTTAAGGAGGTCGTGCGGTGACCAAGCCGATCGGCGTCGGAGTCCTCGGAGCCAGCCCTGATCGAGGCTGGGCCGTGCGTGCCCACCTCCCCGCGATCACCGCGTCGCCCCGCTTCACGCTGGCCGCGGTGGCAACCACCCGGAAGGAAAGCGCGGAAGCGGCGCGCGCACGGTTCGGCGCACTACACGCGTTCACCGACCCTCATGGCCTTGCCGCGCACCCCGACGTCGACCTCGTGGTCGTCACCGTCAAAGTGCCCGCACACGTCGAACTGGTCACCGCGGCGCTCGACGCCGGCAAACACGTCTACTGCGAATGGCCGTTGGCCACAACAGCGGCCGAAGCCGCCGCACTGGCCGCCCGCGCGTCCGCTGCCCGAGTCCGCACCGCCGTCGGCCTCCAAGCACGGTTCTCACCGGCCATCCGCCGAGCACGGGCGATGATCACCCGAGGCGACCTCGGGACCGTGCAATCGGCGACGATCTACAGCTCCCGCGGCAAAGGCAGCACGCGTGACATTCCCGGCTGGACCGCCTACACCTACGACGACCGCAACGGCGCCGGGCTGATGGAGGTACTCGGAGGACACACCCTCGATCTCGTGCAGCACCTACTCGGACCGATCCGCGACCTGTCCGCCAGAACGGCCATCCGCTCCCCCGACCACCGGATCGCCGAAACCGGCGAACCCGTCACAGTCACCGCACCCGACCACTTCCTCGCCACCGCCGCGCTCGGCAGCGGCGCCATCGTGTCCGTTCACCTGCACGACGGCGAAGTGGCCGCACCCAGGACACGCATCGAGATCGCCGGCACCGAGGGAAACCTCGCGCTGACCTCCACGGCGGAAACCAGCCCATGGGCAGCACAGCTGCAGATCGGCCGGCTCGACCTCCACGAAACCCGGCCCGGCAGGCCGGAATGGACCCCTGTCCCGGTGAGCGCGGATCACGCGAGCACACTGCCCGCCGAAGCAGCCAACGTCGCGCGCCTGTACCACCAACTCGCGACCGACCTCCGCGACGGCTCGCACACCGTCCCCGACTTCCACGTCGCCCACTCACTGCACCAACTCATCGAACAGGCGGCGCGTCCCTGACACACCAGCCACGCCCCGTGGAGCACGACCACGACGAGTACGTCGCCCCCGCGGTCACCAAAAGCTCACCGGCTTCTTCGGCGAGCACCTGCCTGAACGAGGACGACATACCCCATTTCGCGGCGGCGCCGTGGCCGACGACCTCTTCAAGCTCACCGACGAGGAGATCGTCACCCGGTTCAGCTCCACCACCGCGTCGTGCCGTTCTGGGCACCCGGCGGACGCGCCTCACTGCCGACGCTGCGCGAACACCTCGGCCCCGTCCACCTTGCCGGCGACTACCAGCTCGACATGCCCTCACTCGCCGACGCGGCCTCGTCAGGCGAGCGGGCCGCCGAGCAGGTTCTGGCGAGCCTGTCCCGCCAGCCGAGCTGACGAAAACGAACCCGCGCCGTCCGCGGGCGGACCGGCAGCCGTCACACCCCCGCCAGGCCTTTCGCCATCTCCTTCAACGACTCCAGCCCCTCTCGGGCACGTGCGTCGTCAGGGTCGCAGACGTACTGCAAAGTCAGGCCGTCCACGCCGGCGACGATCATGCGCGCCAAGTGGTCCAAGGAAACAACGACGGTCTCGCCCGCGCGCTCGGCGGCGCGACGGCACCAGTCGGCGACGACGGCGGCGTACCGCTCGTACTGGTGCCGGGCGAGGTCCTCGTGGCCGGCGGTGCGCAAGGCGTACATGGTGAGTTCGTATTGGAGCAGCTGCAGCTCGCGCCCGTTCCGGACGAGCCTGGCCCAGTACGCGTCGAGCCCCTGCCGGATCGCGTTCGCCAGCCCTCCATCGGTAGCGGCGGACTCGGCGAGGACCTGGGCGATGTCGTCGACGACGCTCTCGATCACGGCACGGAGCAGCTTCTCCTTGGACGGGAAGACGTACTGCATGGTGGCCAGCGGAGCACCCGCCTCGGCGGCGACCACGCGCACCGATGTCTTGGCGACGCCGTGAGCGGCCAGCGCTGTGCGTGCGGCCGCGATGAACTGCTGCCGTCGAACCGCCGCCTCGACGTACGGCATGGCCACCCTCTTTCGGTCGGATGACCGAGATTTTGCCACGAACCCTTGTCAGGTATGCGCGGGCACGCCTAGCCTGAGGCAACTCGGTCACGTGACCGAATCTCCGGAACCAAGGAGCGAATCATGAAGGTCGTGGTCGTCGGCGCGGGGCTGGCGGGACTGTCCGCCGCACGGGAACTCAGCCGGAGCGGAGCCGATGTGGTCGTCCTCGAGGCCCGCGACCGGGTCGGTGGCAGGCTCGAGGGCGGTGAAATCAACGGCCATCCGATCGAACTCGGCGGCACCTGGATCGGCGACGGACACTCCCGGATGTACGAGCTCATCGACGAACTCGGACTCGAAACCTTCCGCACCTGGAACGACGAGGGCAAGGTGCTCATCCGGCTCGGCGGCAAGCGCGCCCTCGTCAGCGGCACCAAAGGCGCCGTGCCCAAGCTCAACCCGGTCGCGCTCGCCGACCTCGCGCAGGGCTTGGCCCGCTTCGGCAGGCTCGCCCGCACCGTCGACCCCGCCCGGCCGTGGGCGCACCCCAAGGCACGCCTGCTCGACGGCCAGACGTTCGAAACCTGGGTACGCCGCACTCTGCGCACCCCGAGCGGGCGGGCCTACTTCAGAGTCGCGACCGAAGCGATCTTCGCCACCGACGCCCACGACCTCTCCCTGCTGCACGCGCTCTTCTACGCGGTCAGCAACACCGACCTCGAAACCCTCGTCGCCGTCGACCGCGGTGCCCAGCAGGACCGTGTCGTGGGTGGCTCGGTCCTGGTGGCCCAACGGCTCGCCGACGGCCTCGACGTCCGGTTGTCCACCCCGGTCGTCTCCGTGGCCCACGACGCCACCGCCGTCACGGTCACCACCCGCGACGGCGAGGACTTCGCCGCCGACCATGCCGTGATCGCCCTCCCGCCGACGCTCGCCGGCCGCCTGCGGTACGACCCGGTGCTGCCCGCCTGGCGCGATCAACTCACCCAGAAACTTCCGGCAGGCACCGTCGCCAAGACCTTCGCCGCGTACCCGACGCCGTTCTGGCGCGAGCAGGGACTCAACGGCCAGATCGTGTCCGACACCGGCCCGGTCAAGGTCACCTTCGACGTCTCCCCGCCGGGCGGCGAGATCGGCATCCTCCTCGGCTTCGTCGAAGGGGGCGACGCCCGACGCTGGCAACGCCTCCCCGATGCCCAGCGCCGCCGGGCCGTGATCGATTCCTTCGTCCGTCACCTCGGCCCGCAGGCGGCCACCCCGGCCGCGTACGCGGAAAAGGACTGGAGCGCCGAGGAGTTCACCCGCGGCTGCTACGGAGCCCACTTCGCCCCCGGCGTGTGGACCGCCTACGGCGACATGCTGCGGCCACCGATCGGCCGGATCCACTGGGCCGGCGCCGAATACGCCGTCCAGTGGAACGGTTACATGGAAGGCGCTGTCCGCTCCGGCAACGCGACCGCACGAGAGATCATCGAGCTCTGACCTGGCTCATGCCGTTGCCGGGGACGTGGTCGGACGGCGCAGCTCGCACCAGGCGGCGTAGAACGGTCATGATCCCGATCGGCCAAGGCCGGTACACCCCTACTGGATCAATCCGTCGTCCGCCCAAGGGCACGACGTCTCCCTGCGCTTGAGCGCGACGGACGCCGACGGCGGCTCGATCACACAGTCCATCACCGCCGCCTACAGCGTCGCCAAGCGCTGAGCCCGCGAACGGAGGGAGGTGTCAGCGGCCCATCGAGTAGAACTCGGCGTTGGGTTTCAGTGCGGTGAGATGGGCGAGGCGGTTCGATGCGGCGAAGAACGCGGTGATGGCCCCGACATCCCAGATCTCGTCGTCGGTGAGTCCCGCCGCGCGGGCCTTGTCGATGTCCTTCTGGCCGAAGAGTTCCGGTTCGCGGGTCAGGGCCAGTGCCACGTCGACGATCGCCCGCTCGCGGTCGTCCAGTTCGGCTCCCCACGGGTTGGTGGCCACTCGGTCGGCCAGTTCCGTGTCCTTGGACCGCACACGCAGGATCGCGCCGTGGGCGACCACGCAGTAGACACAGTGGTTCGCCCCGGACGTGGCCACCACCACCAGCTCGCGCTCGGCTTTGCTGAGCCCGTCCGGCTTCGCCATGAGCACGTCGTGGTAGTCGAGGAACGCGCGGAGTTCGTCCGGCCGATGCCCGAGAGCCCGGAAGATGTTCGGGACGAAGCCGGACTTCTCGGCTATCACCCCGATGCGCTCGCGAAGATCCTCAGGCAGATCTTCGGCCTCGACGACACCGAATCGGCTTTCGGCCATGATTCCTCCTTGGCTATGGGGACCAGGGTACGAAGTTTCCGCGAATGCCCTCGAACACGGTCGGCGGACGGCGACAGGAGGCGACGTACCGGCACCGCGAGGTCCTGTGGTAGATCAAAGGGATGGCCGGTCTCGGTGATTTGGAGAGCCGCATCATGGCGGTGCTGTGGGACACCGACGCGCCGTGCACGGTGCGGGAGGTTCACGCGTCGCTGCAGGCCGAGCGCACTCTGGCCTATACGACGGTGATGACCGTCCTCGACAATCTGCACACGAAGGAATGGGTCGTGCGCGAGCGCGACGGCCGCGCCTGGTCGTACCGCCCGGCCCGCGCGCGTGAGGAGGCAGGTGCCCAGATGCTGCGGGATCTGCTGACCTCGTTGGGTGACCCCCGGGGTGTGCTGATGAGCTTCGCGCGCGACATGAGTTCCGAGGAGTCCGCGTTCCTGCGACAGGCCCTCGACGAGACGGGCACGGAAGAGCGCGGCCGTTCGCGGCGGAAGCCGAAGCGGTCATGACGCTCGCGGTCGGCCTGCTGCTCGCCTCGGTCGTGATTTCCGCCGGAGCACCGCGGTATCTGCGTCCCGGCAGTACGCCGCGCGTCCATCCGTCTCTGTCGCTGTGCGCCTGGCTGGTCGCGGCGCTCGCGATGGTCGGGAGCGCGCTGGCGGCGGCCGTGATCCTGCTGAGCCCGGATCCGGCGGTTCCGGATGGGGCGCTCGGGCTCGCCACCGCCTGCTGGCAGGCGATCGGGGACTCCGCCTTCCCCTGGCTGCTGCTCACCCGGCTGGTCACCGGGGTCACGGTGCTGGCGCTGCTCCTCCGCCTTTCCGGCGTCCTGGCCTCCGATCTGATCGTCGGAGGACGACGACGGCGCGATCACGCGACCAGTCTCCGCGCCGTCGCGCGGGTGACCGACGGCGTCTGGTGGGTGGACAGCGAACTGCCCGTCGCGTTCTCGGTCGGCAAGTACCGCCGTGGTGTCATCGTGGCCTCCACCGCCGTGGAACACCTCGGGAAGGACATCACCGAGGCGGTACTCGCCCACGAACGAGCACATCTGCGCGGGCACCACCACCTCGCGCTCACCCTTGCCAACGCGATGGCCCGCGCGCTGCCCTGGATACCCCTGTGCCGCGCGGCCCCGGCCGCGGTGTCGGTCCTCTGTGAACTGGCGGCCGACGCCGCCGCCGTCAAGACCTGCGGCCGCAACGCGGTCTCCCAGGCCTTGCGGCAGATGGCAGGCGGGGCTTCCCCGCCGGGCGTCGTCGGCTTCGGGGCACATATGCAGGCACGGCTCTCCTGGCTGAACCGGCGGCGTTCGTCGTTGTTTCGCAACAGCGGGCCGATTTCGCGCGGACTCGCCGGGACCGCGGCGCTCATCCCGCCGATGGCCTCCGCCGCCCTCGCCATCACCTCGATCACGGTTCTCTGCCTGAGCCGCACCGGCGGCTGACCCCCGGACGGACACCCGGCCCATCGTCTACTAAGTTCTTAGTAGTAACTACTAACGACTTAGTAGAGAGGTCGCGGAATGGCACGGGGAAACAGCGGCGCGCGACGGGGCCAGGGCGTTCCGAACCTGCTCATCGTCCTGGCGCTGGTGGCCGCCTTGGCCGGGCTCGTCATCTACGCGGCCACATCCTCGAACACCACGACCTCCGCTCCGGCCACCCCCGCCACCTCGCCCGCCAAGCCGCCCCTCGGCCCTCTCGGTGACCTCGCGCGCCGAACGCCGGGCGACCCTCTCGCCGTCGGCCGCGCGGACGCCCCCGTGACCATGGTGATCTTCTCGGACTACCGCTGCCCCTTCTGCGCGAAGTTCAGCCGCGACACCGAACCCACGCTGAGGGCGAAATACGTCGACACGGGCAAACTCCGCATGGAGTGGCGCGACTTCCCCATCTTCGGTGACCAATCCGTGCAGGCGGCCTCGGCCGCACGCGCGGCGGGCCGTCAAGGAAAATTCTGGGAGTTCAACCGTGCGCTCTACGCCGCGGCACCCGACAAGGGGCACCCGGATCTGCCTCCGGACCGGCTGCTCGCCTTCGCCCGCGAGGCGGGCGTTCCCGATCTCGAGCGTTTCCAGCAGGACACTAAATCGCCGGCACTGCTCCAAGAAGTGCAGAACGACCTCAACGAAGGTTCTTCGCTGGGCGTGACCAGCACCCCCGCCTTCTCGGTCAACGGTCATCCGATGCTGGGCGCGCAACCCGTGGAGCTGTTCGAGCAACGGATCGAGCAGTCGCTGGCGGGCCTTTCGTGACCGGCGTCAGCCTGCTCACCGCGTTCCTGGGCGGACTTCTGTCCCTGGTGAGTCCCTGCGCGGCCCTTCTGCTGCCGTCGTTCTTCGCCTACGCGTTCACGAGCGTCGGCACCCTGCTCTCGCGCACCGCCGCGTTCCTGGCCGGGCTGCTGGTCGTCCTCGTGCCGCTGGGTGCGGGCGTGGCCGCCATCGGCGAACTCCTCACGCGCTACCGCGACATCGCCACCACGGCAGGCGGCGCCCTGCTGGTCCTTTTCGGCCTCATGACGATTCTCGGCCTCGGGTTCGGCAGCGCGGCGGCGGGCCGGATCAGCGGAAGGCTGCGGATCTCCGGCACCGTGTCGGTCTTCGCCCTCGGGACCGTGTACGGGCTGGCGGGGTTCTGCTCCGGCCCGCTCCTCGGCGGCATCCTGACCGTCGCCGCGGTCGGCGCGCAGCCCCTTTACGGCGCCGCGCTGCTGGGGGTGTACGCCGTCGGCATGGCCGCTCCCCTGTTCCTGCTGGCACTGCTGTGGGACCGCTTCGACCTGTCCTCGCGACGCTGGCTCCGGGGCCGGGAACTGCGGATCGGCCCCCTGCGGACCCAATCGACGTCGTTGCTGTCCGGCCTGTTGTTCCTCGCCGTCGGGATCCTCTTCCTCGCGACCGACGGCACCGCCGCGGTCGGCGGCGCGCTCGGCGTCGACCAGCAATTCGAGGCACAGCAAGCGATCCAGCACACCCTGGGTCCGATCCCCGACGTCGTGGTGGCACTCGTGCTGGTGGTCGTCGTCCTGTCGGCGATCCTGCTGCGCCGCGCAGTGCGGCAACGAAGCCGTGGCGGCGTGTTGCGAAAGCCACTTTCGCAACGTTGAAGGTTGGGAAAGTGGCTTTCGCAACAGGAACGCCGACGGGGGCCACGAGCGGACCGCTCCAGGTCCGCGACCGCCACAGCTCACCACCCGTCGCGAAGAGCGAGAAGACGGGTCTGCAGCTCGAGCGTGAATCGCTGGACGGGGTCGTCGAGGTCGACCGCGCACAACGTTTCGATGCGCTGGAGCCGGTAGCGAAAGGTGTTGCGGTGCACCTGGAGCGCGGCCGCGGCACGGGTCGCGTCGCCGCCGGCGTCGAACCAGGTCCGTAACGTGTCCAGGTAGTCGACGCCGCGGGGAGACCCGTCGCGGCGCAGCACGTCGAGTGCGCCGGTGAGCAGGCCCGGATGTTCGCCGGCGAGGCAGGCCAGCTCGGCGATCAGGACGTGCGGGCGTAGCTTCGCCAGCTCGGCGGTGGCCGGTAGCGGCCGCCTGACCAGCACGCTCACGGCGTGGCGGAGCGGACCACGTTCGGCGCGGACCTCGTCGCCGGTGGCACAGGGCCGGCCGACACAGGCCACCATCGGCACTCCCGCACTCGCGGAGGCACGCCGTCGCAGACGCTCGGCGAAGTCGGCGGGCCCCGAGCCGGGCATGGAGGGGAACAAGACGAAGACGAGGTCGCCCACGATCGCGGTGGCCGCGCCCGGGTCGAGCATGCGCGCGCAGCGTGCCAGCCCGCTCTCGACGTCCGGCGTCACCGCGGGCGCGTCAGCGTGGGAACCGAGGGCGACGAGGCACCAGTGCCCGCTCGTGCCGAGCCGTTCGGTCAGTGCCTCCAGCGATCCCGAGCCGGTCAGCAGTCCACGCAGCAGTTCGGCCCGGATCGCGTCCTCGTCGGCGCGTCCGGTGGGCTCGTCGATGAACCAGGCCGCGGCGGCCGCCGCCACATCGCTCAGCATCCGCGGCGCGAACTCGGGTGTGTCCGGTCCGGGCGCGAACACCACGTAGCCGCCGACCATCTTGCCCACGTCGACCGGGGCGGCCCACCGAGGCCCCGCGCCGGGGACGTCGAGGGAAGCGACGCCGCGCACCCTCGCGAGCCGCTCCCGCACTACCGCCGGGACTCGGCGGGCGAGGATCGTCTCGCTGGTGAGCCCGTCGGCCGGGCCCCGGTATCCGAAAGCGAGCACACGGAAGGCGGCGTCGGTGAGCACGACGGCACCGTCCAGCGCGAGCGCCGCGCTCTCGGCGAGATCGAAGAGACCACCGGCGGTCGGGTTCGTGCCGCGGGCGCCGAACCGGGTGCCGGACAGCAGAGACCGGACCAGCGTGCGGATCTCGTCCCAGCCGACCCGCTCGTCCACCGCGATCACCGGCACCCCGGGGCTCGCGGGGATCCCGAGTTCCGCTTCGCGCACCACGACCGCGGCGGCGTCCGCTTGACTTGCCGCCGCCAGTGCCGCGACGAGCTCTTCGCCACTCGGACGGGGTGTCGTCACCAGCACCAGATGATGCCGGTCCGGCGGCCGGGTGGGGTCCCAGTCCGTCACCCCGATCAGGGGCCTGTCGAGTCCTGAAGCCGCGTCGAGCACGCTGAACCAGCCCCGCCGCGCTCCGACGAGAAGCGGCAACCGGATCGTCGGCCTCGTCTCCCGCGGTGAGACGACATCGAGCACCGTCATCGGACCGCTCCTTCCGTCCACGCCACGTCGCGTAGGCGGAAGGCTATGCAGCGACCGAAACGCCGTCAGTGGGCACACAGCCCTGTGGAGATCGCTTCCCAGGGCGGTGAGCACTCCTCAGCCCAAGGCCCGCAGCCGGGGCAGGAGATCCTTGCGGGCCAGTTCGAGGAACCGGGCCTGATCCCCGCCGGGGGCGTGCAGCACCAGATCCGTGAAGCCGGCATCGACGTAGGGGCGGATCTTCGCCACGACCTCGTCCGGGTCGGCGGAGACGATCCACCGGGAGGCGATCTGGGACAGCGGGAGCTCGTCGGCGACCCGTTCCATGTCGACGGGATCGGAGATACCGTGTTTCTGTTCTGGAGTCAGGGAAAGCGGCGCCCAGAACCTGGTGTTCGCGGCCGCCGCCCGAGCGTCGGTGTCGTAGGACAGCTTGATCTCGATCGAGCGCGCGACGTCCGCGGGTTCGCGGGCGGCTTGCTCCGCACCGGCGTCGACGGCGGGCTGCAACTTCTCCGTGTAGAGCTCCATCCCCTTGCCACTGGTGCAGATGAAGCCGTCCGCCACCCGCCCGGCGTACTTCGCCACCACCGGTCCGCCGGCCGCGACGTAGATCGGTACCGGCAGCGGCGGGCGGTCGTAGACCGTCGCGTTCTCGGTGCGGTAGTACTCGCCGTCGAACTTCACCCGTTCCTCCGTCCACAAGAGACGGATGAGGTCGATCGCCTCGCGCAGGCGGGCGAACCGTTCCTTGAAACCCGGCCAGTCGAGGCGGGCGACCGCGACCTCGTTGAGGGCTTCCCCGGTACCCAGACCGAGCACGATCCGTCCCGGGTACAGCGCGCCGAGGGTGCCGAATGCCTGCGCCACCACCGCCGGGTTGTACCGGAAGGTCGCGGTGAGCACGCTCGTCCCGAGCCGGATCCGGCCGGTCCGCTCCCCCACCGCGGCGAGCCACGCCATCGAGAACGGCGCGTGCCCGCCGCGGTGCCGCCAGGGCTGATAGTGGTCGCTGACCATCACGGAGTCGAACCCCTGCCGTTCGGCGAGCACGGCCAGCTCCACCAGCTCGCGCGGGGCGAATTGCTCGGCCGACGCCTTGTAGCCGACGGTGATTCCCTCGGTGCGCATGTCCATTCCGGGGAGTCAACCGGCCACGACAGGCCGCGTCATCGTGCACGGTGGCCCGACGTGGAGCCGCCGTCCTGTGCGTCCTGTCAGCCGGGATCGTCCCAGTCGACGTCGACCGCGCGCGTGGCCAGGTGCACGGCCAACCGGTCGTCCGGATCGCCGAGGTCGGCGGGCAGCAGCTCGGTGATGCGTTCCATCCGTTGCATGACGGTGTTGCGGTGCACGCCGAGGACGGCTCCGGCCGCCTTCGCCGAGGATTGGGCGTCGAGATAGCACCGCAAGGTGCGGACGAGTTCCCCGGACGGGTCGGCCTCGTCGAGCGGAGCGAGCAGGTCGGCCGCGGCGCCGCGCAAGGGAGCCGATCCGTACCAGCCCGCGATCAAGCGGCGGGTGCTGCCGGCGTCGATGTGTTCGACGGCTGCCGGGCGGTGCGCGGTGTGGGCGAGCAAAGCCGCTTGGCGGGCCTGTCCCGCGGAGCGGCCGATACCCGCCGTGCCCGCTTGTGCGCGCCCGACGCCCGCGCACAGACGCAGCCCCGGATGCACGGTTTCGACCGCGGCGAGGGTACTGGCGAGCCGCTCGGTCAGCCGTCCGGGATCCGCCGCGTCGGCTTGTGCCTCGGTGGTCGACCAGAACACCCAGCCCTCGGCACGTTCCACGAGGGTGGCGGGAAGGCCGTGTTCGGCGAGCTGTTCCTCCAGTTCCGCGCCGAGGGCGGACATCCGGAGCGCGGCAGGCGCGGCCGAGACCTGGACCTGCACCGCGGTGTGCCAGCCGGCGAGACGCCAGCCGAGGGCGGTGGCCCGCTCGACCGTGCGGCGTCCCGGTTCTTCCGGTTGTTCGAAGATCTCGTTGAGCAGGAGCGATCGCCGCCGGTGTTCCCGTTCGATCCGGACGGCCTCGCCCGCCACGTGCACCGCGAAGGAGAGGGACGCGATCGCGATCGCGTCCCGGACCGGCTCGAGCAGCACCCCGGCCGCGAACCGGGGCCGCCGCACGGCGATCCAGTAGACCGCGGGCCCGGTCGCGTCGATCTGCACCGGCTGCGCCAGCAGGTCACCGCCGTCGGTCTCGACGATGAGGGCGCCCGGGCGCGACTCGCCAAGCCGCTCCGCGCCCAGGTGGGCCGCGAGCAGCGCGTGCACCGCCGGATCGCCCGCCACGAAACGGGATTCCGCGTCGACGAGGGCGACCGGTTCCCCGAGCGTCGCCGCGAGCCGCGTGGTGAGGGCGTCCGCGTCCGCGGGCGGGCGCTGGAAACGGCGGGAGGCGTCACCGAGCACGCGCAACCCCGCGATCTCGGGGGCGCGGACGTAGGGGTCGAACGCGGTGATCACCCCGGCGGGGGCGATGTCGTCGACACCGATGAGCGGCAAGGCGAGCCGGTCGGCGAGGCGGCGGGTGGCGTACGGGATCCGCCGGGGCGGGCGGGCGGCGATGATCCCGGACAGGCCGGAGCTGCCCGCGAGCCGGATCGCGAGATCCGCCGCGAGATCGTCGAGGACCAGCTGCTCACGGCCGAACACCACGACGCCGCACGGCGCGAGCTCGGAGATCTCGTGCACGGTGGAACCGGCGACGACCATCCGGACGGGCCGCCGCAATCCGGCCTCCCCGCCGAGCACCTCGTAGTGCTCGATCAGGTCCAGATCCAGAAGCTGGCCGAGGGTGACCGCCGGGCCGCTCGTCACGGTGTCACCGGTTCCAGTACCGGTCCGACGGCGGTCACCTGCAGCCGTGCGGCCGGGACCGGGACGTAGGTCATCAGCGCCTCCTTCACCGGGGATTCCCGCAGCGCTCGCGGATCGGCACCCGCCAGGATCGCGGCGTCCCTGGCGAGCCGCCGGGCACGGGCCACCGACTCCTCGCGGCCACCGGTGCCCTGCCAGAAGATCCGGTCGACCGTGCCGGCCGCCTCCGCGGCCGCGGCACCGACCGCCGCCGCGAGATCGCCTTCCGGTGGCCGGATCACCGGGACGTCCGGCGGATCGGGCAGGGTGGCCGCCCGGTCGCCGACGATCACGACCGGCAGGTCGTCGGACCCGTACCGCGCGCGGGCGAGCACCGCGGGGAGCCGGGACGGGCCTGAGCGGTCCACCGAGGTCAGCCGCGGGGTACGCAGGCCGGTCCGGACCCCGGCGATTTCCCGGCGCAGTCCCGATTCCGGCAGCAGCCCGCCGTGCGTCGTCCCGACGACCACCCGGCGGGCCGTCACCTCCACCACCGCGGCCGTGCGCGTGCCCGCCAGTCCGGCCGCGCCATTGACGAGTGCCGCACCCGAAGCGCCGAGGCAAGCCGTGGCGTGGCGAAGCGCGTCGAGCGCGGGCAACACCGTCCCGTCGCCTCGGAGGACGTACAGATCCGCGCCGGGATTGAGCGCGCGCACCGCGGCGCCCAGTTCGCCGATCCTGGCGCGGGCGATCCGGGACAGTGCCGCGTCGAGCACCGCGGTGTGCTCCCGCTCCAGCAGGCCGAGCGCCTCCGTCTCGGCTCCCCGGATCACCGGCACGTCCGGCCCGAGTTCGTCGGCGATCACGGCCGCGGCGCGCAGTTCGTGGTCCGGGTTCTCCAGCCCGTGCACCCCGGCCACCGCGACGGCCCCGACGTTCCCGGCGCATCCGCGGGCGAACTCGGCCACGGCGGCGAGATCAAGGGGCGCCGATTCCCGGCCGTCGTACTCGTGCCCGCCACGCACCATCGTCACCGGTCCCGCGAGCGCGCCGGACAGGTGGGCGGGCCAGCCCGCCAGCGGTGGAAGCGCGGTCGCGGCAGGAGCACCGATGCGCAGTACCCCGACGCGTGACCCGGCGACCACGTCGGAGACCGGGTGGTCCGGCAGGATCGCCACGACCCGGTCGACCGCCGCCGCGTCGAGCCCGCCGTCGATCAACGCGCCGAGCAACCGCGAAGGCGAGTCGCCGCCGGGATGTCCACGATGGACCGCCACGATCCGGCCCTGTCCGTCCAGTGCCACCGCGCGGGCCGAGACGGCGTCCACGCCCACCCGCAACCGGCTCGTCATCGGGACCTCGCCGCGAGGCGCGAATCGAACCGGACCGGATCGACGTCGTAGCCGAACGCGCGCGGTCCGACCATCGCGAGCCCTTCGGGTGTGTGCCAGCGTTCGTCGACCGGGCCGGTGATCACGTGCACGTCCTGGCCGACCGCCAGGTCGACGGTCTGCATCAGCGCGCCCGTGTCCGCGTCCGCGAGACCGATGAGGTCCGGCACGGAGGCCAGCACCGTCCCCTCCCGGCTGACGATCAGGTTCTCGTTCTGGAAGTCGATCCGCGCGTACCCGCCGGACGTCCGCAGGGAAACGACGCCGCGCGGCCAGCCGTCGGCGGAGTGCTGAGCGATTTCGGCGACCGTTCCGGAGCACACCAGACGTCCTCCGCAGGCGCTCAGGTACGGGTCGTACCCGTCCGGATGTGCCGGCGAGACGTCGGCGAGCGCCGCCCCGATCCTGGCGCACGCGCTGATCGACCCGACGGCACCGAGCCGGGCGCAGTCCCCGGCGGTCACCCGGTACGCGCTGATCAACGCGACCAGGCCCAGCCCCGGCATGACGGCCCGCACCAGCTCGCCCAGAACGGTGTCGGCGCCGCTGCTGAACTCCGCCACGACCCCGGCGCCCCCGACCACGGTGATGGGCGGGACGGGGTGGCCTGCCAGTCGCAGCAGCGTCATGTCGATCGAAGGCAGGGTGCGGCGCATCAGGTCGAGGTCGAGGCACGGGAGTCCGAGTTCGGCCGCGACCACCAGTGCGACGGCCACGTTGACGCTGCCGAGCTGGACCGGCAGGACCGCCGCGCATTCGCGGCCGGCCCGGGCTTCCACCGCCGACCGGAGTGTCTCCGCTTCGGCGGTGCTGTGTGCCTTCTCGATGAGGGCGTCCGGCGTGCCGCCGGACACCACCGGCAGCACGAGGGCGTCCGCGGCGAACTCCTCCGCGGCCACGAGCGGGACCGGCCCGTGCCGCCGGACGGCCGCGGTCAGGAGCTGCTGACCCAGGTACGGGTCGCCGCCACCGCCGCTCCCGAAGTGGACGGCGCCCCGCACCACGTCGTCGATCGCGGCTTCGGCCACGTGCTTCATGACCGCACCCTAACCGCCGTCGTGGCTGCTCACGCGCCTGTGACACCCCGGAAGGTCGCGTACAGCCTGGCGAACGTGCGTGCGGCGGTGACAAGTTCGCGGATCGGCACGTACTCGTCGGCGGTGTGGGCGACGGTCATCGACCCCGGCCCGTACACCACGGCGGGCATTCCCAGCCCGTTGCGGAGGAAACGGGCGTCCGTGCCGAGCTTCAGCCCGCGGACCGGCGCGTCCCCCGCGGCCCGCCGGACCTCGGCGACGAACGGGTGCCCGGCGTCCAGCTCGGATCCCTCGGCGAACGCGACGACGTGCGTTTCGTAGTCGAAATCGCCGGCGGCGTCGATCAGCCGGGTCAAACTCGCGAGGGCCTGCTCCCGGGTGTGGCCCGGCAAGACACGTCTGTCGACCCGCAACCGGCACTCGGCGGCGACGATGTTGGCAGCGGTGCCACCGGCGATCGTCCCGACGTTGCACGTGGGCGATCCCAGGAACGGATGAGCGTCGGTGCCGAAATCGGCGAGGTGGAGCGCGGACACGATCCGCGCGGCGTCGGCGATCGCGGAACGCCCGGCCGCCGGGTCGCTGCCGTGCGCCGCCCTGCCACGCACCAGGATCTCCACCATCAGCGATCCCCGCTCGGCCACTCCGACCCGCAGCTCGCTCGGTTCGGGAACGACGGCGGCGTCGGCGCGCACGAGCCCGGCGGCGACCAGTGCCTCGGTACCGGCACGACCGCCGGTCTCCTCGTCCGCCACGAAATGGAAGACGAGGTCCGACGGTGGCACGACGCCGGCGTCCCGGCAGGCTCGCAGCCCCTCGATCGCCGCGGCGATCCCGCCCTTCATGTCGCAGGCGCCGCGGCCGTAGAGCAGGCCGTCCCGCACCAGCCCGCCGAACGGGGGCACCGACCAGTCCGCGTCCGACACGGGGACGACGTCCACGTGCCCGTTGACCAGCAGCGTGGGGCCGTCGCCCGAGCCGACGCGGGCCAGCACGGACGGGCGGCCGGCCTCGGGTTCGAAGATCTCGACGTCGGCGCCCAGTTCGCGCAGCACCGCGGACAGCGGTTCGATCACCGGTCGTTCTCCACCGGGCGGATTCCGGGTGTCGCACCGGATCAGTTCCGCCGCCAGCCCGGTCACCCGGTCGGCGCGGACGGCGGCCGCGGCGTTCATACCCGCTCCCCGACGTGCGAGGTGATCGCGGCGAGCGCTTCGTCGTCGAGAAAGCCGAGCGGAGCCAGCCCCCGCGCGAACCGCAGCAGAGCGGGCCGGAAGGCGACGACTTCGGCGAAGAGGTCGGCGGCCTCGCGGCGCCGTCCGGCGCGGGCGAGCAGGACCGCGCGCCAGAAGTCGGCTTCGCGGTTGTCCGGCCCGATCACCTCGGCCGCCGACGCGAGGGCACCCAGGTGTTCGTCCACCTCGTCCGGTTCGACTCCCTCGAACGGCCCGAGCGTGAGCCCGCGGGTGAACATCACGCCGCCGACGGCGCCGAACGCCCGCGAACGGGGCAACAGCCTCGACAACTCGGCGAGCGGGTCGGGATGGTCGTCGACGCGCAGGTCGGTGACCACCTCGTTCCACGGTGCCGGGCCGCGCGTGCCCGACACCACCAGCAACGCGGCCGACTGCGAACCCCGCACGTCTCCCCCGGCGGCCTCCGCAGCTTGAAGACCGGCGAGGAGACGATCGGCGAGTTCCCCGCCGGTGGACTCGAAGGCGGAAAGCGCGGCCTGGCATACCTCGGGAGTGGCCAGCATGTTCCCCTGCACCGCCACCTGATGACCACGGGCGGACGCGGCCTGTGGCGCGCAGGACTCGCCGGTGTGCATGCCTACCGAGCCCCGCGCGTCGACCACACCCAGCTGGCGGTAACCGGAATCCGGGTCCCCGGCCACCAGGAGATCCACAGTGGACGGTGCGGGTACCCCCGCCCGCAGCAGTTCCAGGCCGCGCGGCCCGAAATCGACGTTGACGAACGCCTGGGTCGCCACCGCGCCGACCCCCGGCTCCGCCCACGGCAGCAACGTGCCGACACCGAAGAAGTGGGTCTGCGCGCCGACGCCGAGCTGACCGGTGGCGGGATCGCGTGCGACGATCGAGTAGGTCACGACTCGCCTTCCTCGGCTCTCGCGATGTGTTTCCGGAGAAGGTCGACCACTTGGTCGGGCTCTTCGAGCATCGGCAGATGCCCTGTCCCCTCCAGCTCCCTCGCGATGCCGCCGGTGGCCTCGGCCAGTTCGCGCGACATCGCGGGCGGGCAGGTCGGGTCCTCGGTACCCGCCACCGCCAGCACCGGGATCCCGGCGGCGGCGACCTTGCCCGCCAGATGCCGGATGTCGGCACCGAAGGCGCCATAGAGGATTTCGGCGACCACTCCTTCCGGCCGGACGCCGACCGCCTCCGCCATCACCGCGCTGATCCGGCCGGAGTCCCGGTGCGCCCGCCCGACGATGCCGGGCACCAGATCGGCGAAATACCCGGCGGTTCCCTTGGTTTCGAGTTCGGTCACCATCGCGCGGATCGCGTCGGACGGCACGCCGGTACCCAGCGTCGAGCCGAACGTGGTGATGCCGAGCACCCGTCGCGGATGCAGCGCCGCCAGCGCGACGGAGATCGTCCCGCCGAGGGAACCGCCGCCGAGATGAACCCGGTCCAGCCCGAGACCGTCGAGAACGGCCAGCACGTCCGGGACGTAGCCCTCCTCGACGGTGAACGGGCCGGCCTGCCCGGATTCCCCGTGGCCGCGCAGATCCAGCGCCATGACCGGCCGGTCGAGCCGGGCGGCGACGTCCGCCCAGACCACGGCCGCGGAGTTGATGGGGTGGATGAGCACGAGCGGGACGCCCGGCCGGTCGCCGGTGGTGCGCAGCACCGACAACCGGCCGGTCCGTCCCGCGACGCTCACGCGGTCCAGACCCATCATTCCGTCCCGTACTTGGGCATCTGCGGATCCTGGACGCTGACGTGCATATGCCAGATCCGCCAGTCCGGCTCGCCCTTGCCGTCGTCGCGGCGGAAGAACTCGGTGGTACGGAACGGTGTCGGCACCGCGTCGGACTGTCCCGGTGCCACGACGTCCGCGACCCCTTCGGCGGTGAGCAGCGCGACGTCACCGAAGATCCGGACGTCCGGCCCGACCGTGTCCTTGATCGCGGTGATGTCCAGCCCGATCTTCGCCGCGTTGACCCACAGGCGGTGTTTGTCCAGCACACCGTGGTAGGTGTGGCCGTTGAGATTGAACTGGTGGTAGCCGTCGCCTTCCGGGAAGTACGCCGTCATCCGGTCGGCGACGAGGCCCACGTTCGCCTCGTACCAGCCCTGGTGCACCGCGAGGATCCGCTCGAGGTCACTGCTCATGGTGATTCCCTTTCAGTGGGTGAATTCGCCGGTCAGCTCGCCGACGGCGGCGAGGGTCTCTTCCGCTCCGTCCGCGACGACGGTCGCGATGGCGACGTTGTCCGCGCCCGCGTCGAGGTACTCCCCGATCCGCGTCCGCGCGGCGTCCTGGCCGCCCACGACGCCGAAGACGTCGAGCCATTCGTCGGGCATCTCCGCGGCGACCACCTCGGGACCGCCGCGGGAAAGCATGTCCGCGAGCGCTTCGTTGGCGCCGACCGCGGCGAACAGCGGGCCGGGACCCGTTGCGGCGAGGTAGAAAGCGAGGACCGCCTTGAGCGCTTCACGCGTCGTGGCCACCTGTCCCGGGTCCCGCGTGACGTTGGCGGCGACGAGGACGCTGATCGTGACGCGCTCGTCGCGTCCGGCCGCCAGGGCCGCCGCGTCGAGCTTGCGCCGCGCCGACCGCACGTACTCGACCGGCGCGAGGGCACTGACGAGCAGGCCGTCGGCGAGCTGTCCGGTCAGTTCGAGGCCCTTGTCGCCGAGCACCCCGGTGAACAGCGGCACCCGCTCGGGGACGGGATGGGTGAGCGCGACCCCGTTGAAGGTGGCGAACCGCCCCTCTTCGTCGACCGTCTCCCCACTCAGCAACGCCCGGACACCGATGAGGGTTTCGCGCAGGGCGCTCATCGGCGACCGCTGGGTCAGGCCCATCTGCGCGGTCCAGCCGGGGACGCCGTGCCCGATCCCGGGGATCAGCCTGCCGGGGTAAGCGCGGGCGAGGGTCCCGATCTCCATGGCCAGCAACGCCGGATGGCGGACGACCGAAGACACGACGCCGATGCCGACCGGGATCCGCGACGTGGCACCGAGCGCGAGCGCGGCCCCCGCCACGCCACCGAGGAAGAAATAGTCCTCCGGGAGCCACATCTCCCCGAATCCGGCGGCTTCCGCCGCCGCGGCCTGCTTGCCGATCTGTTCCGGCGGAGTGGTGCTGCCGAGCAACACTCCCAGCCGGCTGCGGACGGAGTGGGTCATCGACGGGCTCCTGTCGTGCGACGGGATCAGGACGTTGCCCTCGACGTTACGAACGTCACCGTGCCCGCTCTTCGGGCACGGTGACGAACCCTGGAGTGGGTTCCTGTGCGCGGTGCACTACACGCGCCGGACCCGCCTTCGCGACTGTCCACAAGGGACACTTTGGCGAGGGATCCGTTCAGGACTGCCCCAAGTACATGAAGGTGTCCGTGAGGGCCTCCTTCCCTACCTTCAGCGTAGGGAAGGAGGCCCTCACGACCCCGGAACAGGCATCAGTCCTATGTGGACGAGCGGCCGCGGATTCCGTCCAGCAGGTAAGTGGTGCGACGGTCGTAGTCTTCCCGCGCAGGCCGCTCGCCGTGTTTGAGGGCGAGGGCGTTGTCGACGACGAGCGCGTGGAGATCGGCCGCCGTGAACTCCGGCCGCAGCGCACGGGCGGCCCGCGCCGCCGCGACGAGTTCTTCATTGGCCTCGCCTCCGACCCGGCAGATCTCCATGAGCTGCTCCGAGTGCGGGTATGTCCGCAACAGGACGTCGTTGACCGCGGGCTGGCGGTACTGCAGATCGCGGATAGCGGTGAGGTAGTACGCGATCCGCTCGCCGATGTCCTCGATGGTCCGTGTGTGGTCGATGACGGCGAACAGTTCGGTCGCGACTACCTCTTCGATGACGGCGTCGATGAGGCCGATCCGCCCGCCGAACCGGTTGAAGATCGTGGCCTTGCTGACCCCCGCCGCCTTGGCGACCTCCTCCAGCGGCACCGTCAGGCCCTGTCCCTGGAAGGCACCGATCGCGGCGGAGCGGATCTGCTCGGAATTGCGCCTGGCGTCGGCACGCAGCCGGGATTCCGAAGGCGCCCCACCGGCCACAGCCCTCACCGTCTCTCATCGTCGTAATTTGACTCCCCTGGTCAGCTTACCTACAGTCGTCGACAGACGCGAAACTGACCAGGAGGGTCAAGTTATTTCGCCCACACAGGAAGAGGTCGAGAAGATGATCGTTGTCACCGGCGCCACCGGCGGGCTGGGCGGCGCCACCGTCGAGCACCTCCTCGAGCGCGTACCCGCCGACCGGATCGGTGTCAGTGTCCGCGACACCGCCAAGGCCCGGCACTTCGCCGACCGCGGCGTGCGCGTGCGGCGGGGTTCCTACGATGACCCGGCCGCGCTGCGCGACTCGTTCGCCGGCGCCGAGCAGGTCCTCCTGGTGTCGGGCAACGATCCGGCCGCCGATTTGGCCGGTCTGCATCGCAACGCCGTCGAAGCCGCGGTCGCGGCCGGTGCCCGGCGGATCCTCTACACGAGCCAGCACGGTGCCGCCCCCGGCAGCCCGTACCGGCCGTCGGACTTCCACCTCGCCACGGAGGCGATCCTCGCCGACTCCGGAATCGCCTGGACCGCGCTGCGCAATGGCGCCTACGGCCCGCTCGACCAGGTGCTCGGCCCCTGGCAGCGGACCGGCCGGATCGCCCTTCCGGAAGACGGCCCCAGCCCGTACACCGACCGCGCCGACATAGCCGAGGCCATCGCGGTCATCCTCGCCGGCGGCCGCTCCTTCGACGGCCCCGTCACCCTCGCCGCGCCGTCCGCCGTCACCTTCGACGATCTCGCCGAGATCGCCTCCGACCTCACCGGTCGCACCATCGAGCGCGTCGTCGTGGACGACGACCAGTGGGTCGCCGACCAGCTCGCGACCGGCGTCCCGGAGCAGATGGCCCGGCTTCTCCTCACCTGGTACCAGGCCGCCCGCGCCGGCCACTTCGCCGAAACCGGCCCGGTGCTGGCCGAACTCCTCGGCCGCGAACCCCGCACGGTCGCCGCCCGGCTCGCGGCCGGCATCGCCGTCTCATGACTCCGAAGACCCCTGCGCGACGACGTGCCGGGGTCCGATGACGGCGAGAAGCCGGAGCTTCTCGTGGCTTTCACTGCCCGGGACCGCGGTGTAGACGAGGAGCATGTGGGACTGGTCGGGATCGAGAAGTGTCTGACAGGTCAATTCCAGCGCACCGACCTCCGGGTGCACGAAGCGTTTGACGCCGTTGTAGTGGACGCCGATCTCGTGATCGTTCCACGCGGTGCGGAATTCCTCGCTGCGGTCCAGCAGGAGCTCCAGGAGGTGCGCGGCCCGTGAGCCGGGCCCGCGGAGGGTGACCATTTCGCGCAGCCCCGCGGTGAAGACGCGCGTGTGCAACGGATGGTCGTCGGGGTGGTAGAGGGACCGGGTGGTCTCGTCGGTGAACCACCGGTAGCCGATGCTGCGGGACGGGCCGGTGTACCGGGTGGTGTCGCCGGTGAGGGCGACGCCGAGCGGGGTCTGCCGGAGCGTCTCGCCGAGTTCGGTGACGATCTCGGCGGGAGTGTCGGTGAGCCGGTCGAAAATGCGGAGCAGGCCCGGGCTGATGTGTTCGCTGGTCGTGCCTCTCGCGGGCGGATTGTGCCCGGCGAGCCGGAAAAGGTGGTCTCGTTCGTCGAGCGACAGATGCAGGCCCTGCGCGATCGAGGCGATCATCGGCTCGGACGGGTGAGGCCCGCGCTCCCGCTCCAGCCGGCTGTAGTAGTCGGTGGAAATGTGGCAGAGCATGGCGACCTCTTCGCGACGCAGACCGGCGGTTCTGCGCCGTCGCCCGCGCGGGAGCCCGACGTCTTCGGGTTGAAGTGACTCGCGGCGACGGCGCAGGAACCCGGCGAGCCCGGCTCGATCGATCACGGCTGCTTCCTCTCTGGTCCCGATGCCGGTTCAGTCTGCCTTCGCCACCGGACGTTTGCCTGGGATCGACAGGCCGTGGTTGCCGTCGCCGATCCGGCGCAGCCTGAGAGGGAACACACCGCCGGCCAGGAGAATCAGGAGCAGCACATGGCACGCACCCGACCGGACATCACCGTTCCCGATCTGTCCGGGAAGCTCGCCGTCGTCACCGGCGCCAGCGACGGGGTCGGACTGGGCCTGACGGCCCGCCTCGCCGCCGCCGGCGCCGAAGTCGTCATGCCCGTCCGCAACCCCCGCAAGGGCGAAGCGGCCATCGCGAAGATCAAACAGCGGCACCCGGAAGCGGACGTCTCCCTCCGGGACCTGGACCTGTCGTCGCTGAGCTCGGTCGCCGCGCTGGGCGCCACGCTGCGCGAGGAGAACCGGCCGATCCACATCCTCGTCAACAACGCGGGCGTGATGACCCCACCGGACCGGCAGACCACCACCGAGGGATTCGAGCTGCAATTCGGCAGCAACCATCTGGGGCATTTCGCTCTCGTCGCCCACCTGCTGCCTTTGCTGCGTGCCGGACGCGCGCGCGTGACCTCGCAGATCAGCGTCGCCGCGAACCAGCACTCGATCAATTGGGACGACTTGAACTGGGAGCGGACCTACAACGGCCGCCACGCGTACAGCCAGTCCAAGATCGCCTTCGGCCTGTTCGGACTCGAACTCGACCGGCGCAGCCGGGCCGGGGGCTGGGGAATCACCAGCAACCTCGCCCACCCCGGCGTCGCCGCCACCAACCTCCTGGCCGCGCGCCCCGAGGTCGGCCGGACACGGGACACCCTCGGGGTACGCGTCATCCGCGCTCTCGCCGGCCGCGGCATCCTCCTCGGCACGGTCGAGACGGCGCTGCTCCCCGCGCTGATGGCCGCGACCTCGCCCGACGCACACGGCGCCGGCCTGTACGGTCCCAGCGGGCTCGGGCACCTGGCGGGCGCACCCGCGGAACACACCGTCTACTCGCGGCTTCGCGGCAAGGACGACGCCGCACGCATCTGGCGGATCTCCGAGGAGCTGACCGACACCGCCTTCCCGGCCGACGAGGGCAGCCACCCCGGCCCGGGATCACCAGGCCGGCCGTAGACCGGGTCGGGAGATCAGTTCGCGGTCGATGTGGGCCCTGACGTTTGCGTTTGCCACCGGTGGGTACCCCGCCTTCATTGCGCGATGTATCCAAGTTGTCGCCTACAACCGAAGGCGGGTGGGACGGATGTCGACACAACAGGGGATTTCTCCGCGCAATGAGCCGAAATCCGGCGACGTGGCCTACGACCTGGAAACAACCCTGAACCGGGACGTACGCGCCGGGGTCCGCCGATTGCTGGGGCACTACAGCGGCCTCACCGTCGACGACGCGGTACTGGTGACCGACGAACTGGTCAGCAACGCCAACCGGCACGGTGAGGAGCCTCGAACCTGCCGCCTGGGACTGAGGAACGGCGGCAGGAGCCTGCTCATCGAGGTCGACGACTCCTCCGCGCACCAGCCGCGGATCCGGCCTCCGCACGCGGGCGGCGGACGGGGGCTCGTCCTGGTCGACCGGCTGGCCACGACCTGGGGAGTACGCAACCACGCCGAGCACAAAACCGTCTGGGCGGAACTGACCCTCGACCGTGACGGCAGCAGCGGCCACGCGCGGCACCTGCGGGTCGCCGGCGCCTGGGCCACTCCGGAGTCGGCCCCATGACCACCTACGGGACCCGGACCGGCGAGGCACCTGGCGCACTCGCCGGTCCGGCACCGGTGAACCCACCCTCTCCGGACGACATGGACGTCGTCAGCCGTCAGCTGGACGGTCACGCACTGGTGACCGCCACCGGTGAAGTCGACGTCGACACCGCACCCAGGCTCCAGGCGGCGCTCGACGACTCTCACGGCCAGGCCTGCCTCCTGGATCTGACCCGAGTGTCCTTCCTCGACTCCGCGGGTCTCGCCGTCCTGGTGACCGCCCACAGCCACGCGGAAGCACGCCGCGAGCCACTGCGCGTCGTCGTCGACTCCAACAGCCCGGTCATCCGGCCGATCGAAATCACCGGGCTCGACGTCGTACTCCGCCTTTACCACACCGTCGACGAGGCTCTCGATGCCGCGAACCAGCCGCCGAGGCCTTGAACCACAGGCGCCCGCGCACGCCAGCCGTCTCCAGGTGATCCGGCTCTCCGATCGGGAAGGGCTCCGGGTGATCGGCGAGGTGGACCTGTGCACCAGGGAGATCTGGCGGACCGCGCTGGGTCCGGTGGCAGGCAACCGGGTGCCGGGGCTGGACCTGTCCCGGCTCTCGTTCATCGACGCCCACGGGACGACGATGCTCATCGCCGCCGCACAGCACCGGCCCGGCGCGGCCCCTCTCACCCTCACCCGCCCACCGAAGGTTCTGCTGAAAGTGTTGCCGCTCCTCTGCCCGGCCGAGACGGCGAACGTCGTGATCGATCTCCAAGGCGCGTCATGACCACGCCGTCCGATCCGTTCATCCACCCGGCGCTGTTCTACCGCGGTCCCGACGAGTATCTGGCCGGGACAGTCCCTTTCGTGCTGGACGCGCTCGCCGCGGGCGAACCCGTGGCGGTCGCCGTGCCCGGGGACAACCTCGCCCTCCTGCGCGCCGGACTCGGTCCCGACGCCGGCCGCGTGCGGCTGCTGGACATGAACACCGCCGGGCGAAACCCCGGTCGGATCATTCCCGGTGTACTCCGCGCCTTCGCCGACGCCCACCCCGATGGGCCCGTCCGCATCATCGGCGAACCGATCTGGCCCGACCGCACCGACCACGAATACCCAGCCTGCGCCCAGCACGAGGCCTTGATCAACCTCGCCTTCACCGGCCGGGATCTCACCATCCTTTGCCCTTACGACACCGAAAACCTCTCCACGGCGGCACTGGCCGACGCCGAAGCGACCCATCCGCTCCTCATCGACGTCACCGGACGGCGGACCAGTACCGCCTACGATCCCCAGCGCGTCATCGACCGCTACAACCAGCCGTTCCCCGAACCCGCCGAGGCCGCCGAAGTCACCGTCGACGCCACCAACCTCGCCGAGGCCCGGCATCTCGCGCGGCTCCACGCGCACCACGCGGGCCTTTCCGAGGACCGCACCGCCGACGTGGAACTGGTCGTCACCGAACTCGTCACCAACAGCATCGACCACGGCGGAGGCTCCGGCAGGCTGCGGATCT
This sequence comes from Amycolatopsis sp. NPDC058340, assembly GCF_042723975.1. Lineage (NCBI taxonomy): Bacteria > Bacillati > Actinomycetota > Actinomycetes > Pseudonocardiales > Pseudonocardiaceae > Amycolatopsis > Amycolatopsis sp. NPDC058340. The sequence goes on from NZ_JBHXIB010000055.1 coordinate 51,327, forward strand.
GGGCCACCGGAGAACACCTCGCCTGCGAAGTCCACGACGACGGCACCCTGACCGATCCCCTCGCCGGAAGGCATCCGGCCACCCCTGGCCAGCTGCGCAACCGCGGACTGTTGCTGGTCAACCACATGGCCGACCTCGTGCGCCTCCACACCGGCCCCCGTGGCACCACCCTGCGGACCTATTTCGGGCTGTGACCGGCCGCGGCGTTGGCCGGCCCGCGCGTCACTCACTGAGAGACCTCATCGCCCAAGCCGGCGTGTTGCGAAAGCCACTTTCGCAACGTTGAAGGTTGCGAAAGTGGCTTTCGCAACACGAACGGCACGAGGCCGCACCCCTCAAC
>NZ_JBHXIB010000056.1:0-11949 GCF_042723975.1 Amycolatopsis sp. NPDC058340
AGCCCCCGCGGCCGGACCCAAGGCACCTTACCTACCACTTGACCCGCCACGGCTCCCCCCGCTTTTTGCGAAAGCCACTTTCGCAACCTTCAACGTTGCGAAAGTGGCTTTCGCAACCTCCCCCTTCCCTCTGAGAAGCCGGATCGCCGCCGCTACCACATCCCTCGGACAGCCGTCGCCTTTCCGCCCCGAGTTGTCCACAGGAAGCCCACAACACCCGGAGTTGTCCACAGATCCGGTTCGCGTCATTTTCCGCCCTTGATCCGGGGCACTCTTGTGATCAAGGGAAACACCGGGAAGGTCCCGGCTCGAGGAGAAGGGCGAGTGTGATGGCGATGGGCGAGACGTGGGTGACCATGATCGGCAACCTGACCAGCGAACCGGTGCACCATCCGGAGCGGGTGCACGGGCACGACGTCGTGTCGTTCGGCTTGCGGAGTGTCGAACGCCGGTACGACAAGGAAAGAGGGGAGTGGGGTGAGGGGCGGCAGCTCGCGGTCAAGGTCACCTGCTGGCGCAAGCTGGCGATGGCGGCGTTCTCCTGTCTCAGCAAAGGCGATCCGGTGATCGTGGCCGGGCGGCTGCGCGGCGCCGAGACGGCGGAGGAGATCCCGGCGCCTCTGGGTCTACCTGAGCTTGAGGCCTTCTCCATCGGCCCCAACCTCGCCCGGTGCTCGGCCGAGATCCACCGGATGGGACGGGATCGGCCCAGGGCGATCCCGTCGGCACCGCCGCCCACGGGGAATCCCATGGTCATCGCGTTGGAGGACGCACCCGTGGCGTGAGATACCGATGCCCGCTCAGTGATATCGGGCTGACTGTCGGTAGCTCGGTGGTGACCGCCGTCAAGGCCGCGATCGGCTCGCTCTACGATCGCTTGTATGGCCGAGTTCATCTACACCATGAAGAAGGTGCGCAAGACCGTCGGGGACAAGGTCATCCTCGACGACGTCAGCACCGCGTTCTACCCCGGCGCCAAGATCGGCGTGGTGGGGCCGAACGGCGCGGGTAAGTCCACCGTTCTGAAGATCATGGCGGGGATCGAGCAGGCCAGCAACGGCGAAGCCTTCCTCCAGCCCGGCGCCAGCGTCGGCATCCTCATGCAGGAGCCGGAGCTCAACGAGGCGAAGACCGTCCGCGAGAACGTCGAAGAGGGTCTTGGCGACATCAAGGTCAAGCTCAACCGCTTCAACGAGGTCGCCGAGCTCATGGCGACCGACTACAGCGACGAGCTGATGGAGGAGATGGGCAAGCTCCAGGAGGAGCTCGACCACGCCGACGCTTGGGAGATCGACTCCACGGTCGAGCAGGCGATGGACGCACTGCGCTGCCCGCCGCCGGACGAGCCGGTCACCCACCTCTCCGGTGGTGAGCGCCGCCGGGTCGCGCTGTGCAAGCTGCTCCTGTCCGCGCCCGACCTGCTGCTCCTCGACGAGCCCACCAACCATCTGGACGCCGAAAGCGTGCTGTGGCTGGAACAGTTCCTGGCGAACTACGCCGGCGCCGTCCTCGCCGTCACCCACGACCGGTACTTCCTGGACAACGTCGCGCAGTGGATCATGGAGCTCGACCGCGGCCGGGTCGTCGGCTACGAGGGCAACTACTCGACGTACCTGGAGAAGAAGCGCGAGCGCCTCGAGGTCCAGGGCAAGAAGGACGCCAAGCTCGCGAAGCGGCTGAAGTCCGAGCTCGAATGGGTCCGGTCCAACGCCAAGGCGCGTCAGACCAAGTCGCGGTCCCGACTCGACCGCTACGAGGAGATGGCCGCGGAGGCGGACAAGCACCGCAAGCTCGACTTCGAAGAGATCCAGATCCCGCCGGGGCCCCGGCTGGGCAGCGTGGTCGTCGAGGTCGAGAAGCTGCGCAAGGGTTTCGACGACCGGGTGCTGATCGACGGGCTGTCGTTCGACCTGCCGCGCAACGGCATCGTCGGCGTGATCGGGCCGAACGGTGTCGGCAAGACGACCCTGTTCAAGACGATCGTCGGGCTCGAGGAGCCGGACGACGGCCGGGTCAAGATCGGCGAGACGGTCAAACTGTCCTATGTGGACCAGAACCGCGGCGGGATCGACCCGAAGAAGACGGTATGGGAGGTGGTTTCGGACAAGCTGGACTACATCCACGTCGGGCAGACCGAAATGCCCTCGCGTGCCTACGTCAGCGCGTTCGGTTTCAAGGGCCCGGACCAGCAGAAGCCGGCGGGCGTGCTCTCCGGTGGCGAGCGCAACCGGCTGAACCTGGCGCTGACCCTCAAACAGGGCGGGAACCTGATCCTGCTCGACGAGCCGACGAACGACCTGGACGTCGAGACCCTGGGCTCGCTGGAGAACGCTCTCGAGCAGTTCCCCGGCTGCGCCGTGGTCATCTCGCACGACCGGTGGTTCCTCGACCGGGTCGCGACGCACATCCTCGCCTGGGAAGGCACGGACGAGAACCCCTCGCAATGGTTCTGGTTCGAAGGTAACTTCGAGGGCTACGAGAAGAACAAGGTCGAGCGTCTCGGTGCCGAGGCGGCTCGTCCGCACCGCGTCACCCATCGCAAGCTGACCCGCGACTGAGGGCCGGGGGTTCCCCGTGGAAGCCAGCAAGCGCCAACGGCCGGGCTCGCCCACCACCATGGTGGGTGGGCGGACGGCTGCCACCGGGGGAACCCTGTCCGCTGTCGGCAGGTTGATCGAACGCGCGGACGCCCTGCACCTCAGGGCGCCCGAGCTCGCTCTGGTCCTCGGGGAGCGCGCGGCCGCGCTCGCCGAGGCCGCCGGAGCCGACGAGCAGTGGATCCGGGCGGAGAGCCTGGTGGTGAGCGCCCGGGTGCGGCTCGGTGGCCGTCCCCGGACGGTCGGCCGGGCCGTGGCCGCCCTGCGCGCCGCGGAACACGCGGGCTACGGCGACATCGCCGCCCGGCTGAGGATCGACCTGGCGGTCTGCGCGCGCAGCGTCGGCATCCCGCTGACAGGGCTGGCCGCGTTGCGTCCGTTGCTGGCGGATCCGGCGGTTTCGCCGTCGCACCGCGCCGAGGCGTTGTGCCACCTCGTCGGCTGCCTGGCGCAGTTCGGCCGGAAGGCGGAACTGGACCGCGTGCTCGCCGAGGCGGACAAGCTCGTGCTCGGCGACGGCTCGATGACAGCGGACTCGCAGCTGCTGATCCGCGCGATGTTGCGGGTCGGGGTGTCGGCGCACCGTCGTCGTCACGGAGACCTGACGGCGGCCGCCGATGCCGCGCGGACCGGGCTGGGCATGCTCGAAAAGCTCGGAAACCCGGACGACGACGGCGGTCTCGCCCGGATCAGGCTGACCCTGCAACTCGTCTGCACGTTGCTGGACCGGGGCGACACGGAGATGGCGCTGGAGGTCGCGCAGCCGATCCTCGACGCGCCCGTCCGCGCCGCGGGGATCGCCCCGGCCGCCTGGCTGCGGCTGGCGGTGGCCACCCGTGTCCTGCTGCCTGCCGGCTCCGGTGAGGCCGCGGGCATGCTCGTCCGTGAGGCGGTCGCCGGGACCGGTGACCGCAACCTGCACGCCGTCACGGCACGGCTGTGGCTGGAGCTCGCGCAGATCGAGGAACGGCTCGGCCGGGCCGAAGAGGCCATCGGCTGCCTGCACCGTTCGCGGGCCGCCGAGCATCTGCACGCCCGTGCGCGCAGGCAGGCATGCAACGTCCTGGTCGGCGAGTTCGGCTCCGCCGAGAACGCCGCCGTCGACCTCGACGACGTCCTGCGGGCCGTCGCCGCGCGGTCGTCCTCCGCGGTGCCCACGCCGTCGCCCGCCCCGGTTTCGGCGCCGGAACCGGTCGAGGTGACCGCGGTGATGCCGAAGATCGATGTGGCGCCGCCGAAGCGGGCCGCGGCCGAGGCACCGGCTCGTCGGGAGCCGGAGCCCGTGCGGCGGAGCAGGCAGCCGGAACCCGCGCCGGTCGAGTCCGCGCGTCCCGCCGCGCCTTCGTATCCCGCCGAGCCCGCGCGCCCGGTCGAGTCGCCGCGGCCGGTGGAACGTCCCGCGGCGCCGGTCGCGGAGAAGAGCGAGGCGCCGGTGTTGAAGCCGCCCTCTCGTCCGGAGCCCGAACGGGAAGCCGTGGCGTCCGACAGCGACTGGCGTCGTCGGGTGCCGAAGAAGACCAAACCGTCGATCAGGTTCGAGCCGAAGGCCGAGCCCGCCGCGCCGAAACTGATGCCGCCGCCGAAACCGGAATCCGCGCCGGTGCCGCGTCCCGAACCGGAGCCCGGGCGCCGCCGTCGTCAGGAGGAGCCGGCGGCGCGTGAGGTCGCCGCCGAACCGATGGCCGCCCCAGCCGAGAGCCCGGCTCCGGCCGCGCGGTGGCGGCCCGAGACCGAGGCCCCTGTCCGGACCGAGGAGCCGGTGCCCGTGGCGGCCTCGGAATCCGTCGTCCCGGAACTGCTTCTCGCTCCCGAGCCCGCGGCCGAGCCCCGGCCGCGGATGGCGGCGGAGGCCGCGCCGCCGCGTCCGCCCGGTACCGCCGCCCCGCTGTGGGAGAGCGACGAGTGGGCGGCCGAAGAGCGTGCCCGCCGGTCCGCGGCGCCCGTCTCGCGCAAGACCAGGCACGACGCCGAACATGGTTCGGTGGCCGCGAAATCGGTGCTGGACCGGCTCGGGATCTCGAGCGCCGGAGGACAGGGCGGTGGCCGTCGTCGTGCGGACGGCGCCGTGGATCCGGTGCACCCCGAATCCGTCGCCGAAGAACGCGCCGGCACGCGCCGGGAACCCCCGCCCGTCGAGTACGGCGAGCCCGCGGTCCCGCTCGCTCCGCCGCCTCGGGAGGATCCGGCGCCTCCGCGGAACGAGATAACTCATCCCGCTCCCAAGGAAGAGGTCGCGGATCCTTGGCTCCCGCGGTTGCGGATGCCGCCCGCGTTGGACCCGCTGACCGACACCGGTTCGTGGCGGCCGATCACGCCGTTCCCGGAGAGCTACGCCCGCGCGATCGCGGAGGACGAACCGCCGCCGGACGCCGGTCTCGCCGACCTGCTCGCCCGCGCGCTCGCCGAGCATCAGGCGGGCACCGCCAGCGCCGCCGCGCTCGTGAAGCAGCTCGGTTCCCAGGACTCGGGAAAACGTCCGGTCAACGGGCACGACCGGCACCGCGCCAACGGGAGCGACTGACCCCGCGGTAGCAAAGGTCCCTTGCTCACCTCGGCGGAAGACGCGGTCAGCTTGAACGATTCAGCCGGCGCGGTGAGGCCGCCCGCCGGGGCTTCGCGCGGCAATGGGTGCTGGTCACCCCGGTGCGGCGAGGCGACGGAGGGTCCGGACAGACCGCCGATGTGACCGGCGAGTAGCTGAACCGATCACGGCGATTCCGGTATCTGAGCAGGGAAATCTTCGACGGGCGGGAATGACCCGGCCTTGTGGAGCCGACTGTCCGGAGCTGTAGGTTGGGTCTGGGCCGGTACAGAGTCGTGCCGGTCGCGGTGTCAATCTCGCTACAGTGGAGAGTTGCCTCAATGAGCTCGACGGGAGTCTCGTCCCCGCCCGGAAAAGATGTCGGCACCGAGGATGGCGCCCGGCGCCGGTCGGCGAACCCGGAGCAGATCCGGGACGACCTGATCGACGCCGCCGCGGCGTACGCCCCGGAGATCGGCGACCTGATCCGCCTGTACTACCGGCACATCCCGGCCGAAGAGATTCTCGGTGACGACCCGGTCGACCTCGTCGGCGCCGTCCGCTCGCATCTGCAGCTCGCGAAGGACCGGATGCCCGGCCGTCCCGCGGTGCGGTTGCTGAACCCGACGGGTCCCGAAGACGGCTGGACGCGTGAGGCCACCGTCGTGCAGGTCGTCACGGACGACATGCCGTACCTGGTGGATTCCGTCGCGGCGGAGTTCGCGCGGGACGGGGTGCAGGTGCAGCGCATCGTGCACCCGATCGTCGTGGTGAGCCGGGATCTGACCGGTGAGCTGCTGGAGGTCCACCCGGACGCGGACCCGGCGGAGCCGCCGGCGAATTCGGCGGCCGAGTCGTGGATGTACATCGAGATCGACCTGGTCACCGACCCGAATCGCGCCCGTGAGCTGGACAACCGGTTGTCTTCGGTGCTGGGTGACGTCCGCGAGGTCGTCGAGGACACCGACAAGATGACGGAGACGGCGCGCCGTCTCGCCGACGAGTTGGACGGCAACCCGCCGAGCCTGCCCGCGCACGAGGTCGCGGAAGGGGCCCGGCTGCTGCGCTGGCTGGCCGAGGGCCACTTCACCTTCCTCGGCTACCGCCGGTACGAGCTGATCGACAACCCGCACCCGGACAACGACGAGCCCGCCCTGCGCGCGGTGCTGGCCACCGGGCTCGGCGTGCTGCGCCAGGACAGTCTGGCCGCGCGCAGCCTCACCGCGGGCCCGGACACGGCGGCCTCCGCGCTCGCGCCGACGTTGCTGGTGCTGACCCAGGCGAGCGCGCCGTCCACCGTGCACCGCCCGGTGTATCCGTACTACGTCGGCGTGAAAACGTTCGACGACAACGGGAACGTCACCGGCGAGCACCGGTTCCTCGGCATGTTCACCACCACCGCGCTGCACGAGAACGTGCTCGACATCCCGGTGGTCTGCAACCGCGTCCGCGAGGTCATCCACCGCGCCGGCTTCCCGATGGAGTCCTTCTCCGGCCAGCGGATGCTCGAAGTGCTGCAGAACTGGCCGCGAGCGGATCTGTTCTCGGCCGACACCGACTCGCTCTACTCGACGACGACGGGCGCGATCACGCTTTCGGATCGCAGACGGCTGCGCCTGTTCCTGCGCCGCGACCCGTACGGCCGTTTCTACTCGTGCCTCGTGTACCTCCCGCGTGACCGCTACACGACCCGTTCGCGGCTCGCGATGCAGGAGGTGCTGCTCGAAGAACTCGAAGGCACGCAACTGGAGTACAGCGCGCGCATCGGCGAGACCGTGCTCGCGCAGGTGCACTTCATCGTGCACACCGATCCGTCGCAACGCTCCGAGCCGGACACCTTGCGCATCCAGGAACGGCTCAACGAAGCCGTTCGCAGCTGGGACGACCGGATGGTCGAGGCGATCCTCGCCGAACGCCGCGAGCGCGCCGGGGACAGCGGCGTCGCGATCGGCCTGCTGGTCGAGGAATCCGCGGGCGAACAGGGGCAGCGGTTCGCCGCGGTGTTCCCCGAGGGCTACAAGGAGGACTTCACCGCGCTCGAAGCGCTCGCGGACCTCCGCGCCCTGGAGTCGCTGACCGACGAGGGCGACCTGTCGATGTCGTTCTACCTGCCCGCCGACGCCGAGGCGGGGGAGCGGCGCTTCAAGCTGTACCTGCGCGGCGAGGGTGTCACCCTCTCCCAGGTGCTCCCGGTCCTGCAGCGGATGGGCGTCGAGGTCGTCGACGAGCGGCCGTACGAACTGCGCCGCGAGGACGGCGGCCGGTCCTGGATCTACGACTTCGGCCTGCGGATCGACCCGCAGGTCCTCGACCACGCGGACAGCGACCTCCGTACCCGCTTCCAGGACGCCTTCCACGCCGCCTGGCGCGGCGACTGCGAGGTCGACGGCTTCAACGGGCTCGTCCTGCGCGCCGGGCTCACCTGGCGCCAGGCGGCCATCCTGCGGGCCTACTCGCGGTACCTGCGCCAGACGAAGATCCCGTTCTCGCAGGAGTACATCGAGAACACCGTCCTCGCGCACACCGACATCGCCACCGCGCTGGTGCGGCTGTTCGAGACCCGTTTCGACCTTTCGCTCGGCGACGAGGCCCGCGCGTCGCAGGCCGATCAGCTCACCACGGAGATCGGCAAGCTGGTCGACGAGGTGACGAGCCTCGACGAGGACCGGATCCTGCGCCGGCTGATGTCGGTCATCCTCGCCACGCTGCGCACGAACTACCACGTGACCGACGGGGACGGGAACTCCCGCCAGTACCTGGCGCTCAAACTCGACCCGAGCGCGGTGCCCGAGCTGCCCGAGCCGCGGCCGAAGTACGAGATCTTCGTGTACTCGCCCCGGATCGAGGGTGTGCACCTGCGCTTCGGCGACGTCGCGCGCGGTGGTCTGCGGTGGTCCGACCGCCGGGAGGACTTCCGCACGGAGATCCTCGGCCTGGTCAAGGCGCAGGCGGTCAAGAACGCGGTCATCGTGCCGGTCGGCGCGAAGGGCGGCTTCGTCGTGAAGCGCCCGCCGTCGGCCACAGGTGACCCCGGGTTGGACCGCGACGCCCAGCTGAACGAGGGCATCGCCTGCTACCGGATGTTCATCTCCGGCCTGCTCGACGTGACCGACAACCGCGTCGAGGGCAAGACCGTCCCGGCGCCGGGCGTGGTCCGCCACGACGGTGACGACAGCTATCTCGTGGTCGCGGCCGACAAGGGGACCGCGAAGTTCTCCGACATCGCGAACGAGGTCTCGGCGAACTACGGGTTCTGGCTCGGCGACGCCTTCGCGTCCGGTGGCTCGGTCGGCTACGACCACAAGGCCATGGGCATCACCGCGAAGGGTGCTTGGGAGAGCGTCAAACGCAACTTCCGCGAGCTGGGCAAGGACACCCAGACCGAGGACTTCACCGTCGTCGGCATCGGCGACATGATGGGTGACGTCTTCGGCAACGGGATGCTGCTCTCGGAGCACATCCGGCTCGTGGCCGCCTTCAACCACATGCACATCTTCCTCGACCCGAACCCGGACTCGGCGACGTCGTTCGCCGAGCGGCGCAGGCTGTTCGATCTGCCGCGTTCGTCGTGGGAGGACTACGACCGCTCGCTGATCAGCGAGGGCGGCGGGATCTACTCGCGGTCGGCGAAGACGATCCCGATCAGCCCGCAGGCCCGCGAGGCGCTCGGGCTCGGCGAAGACGTCACGAAACTGGCGCCGAACGACCTGATGCAGGCGATCCTGCTGGCCCCGGTCGAGCTGCTGTGGAACGGCGGCATCGGCACCTACGTCAAGGCCGAGAGCGAGTCCCACGCGGACGCGGGTGACAAGGCCAACGACGCCCTGCGTGTCAACGGGAACCAGCTCCGCGTCAAGGTCGTCGGCGAGGGCGGGAACCTGGGCCTGACCCAGCTCGGCCGGATCGAGTTCGCCCGCGCGGGCGGCAAGATCAACACCGACGCGCTCGACAACTCCGCCGGGGTGGACTGCTCCGACCACGAGGTGAACATCAAGATCCTGCTGGACCACCTGGTCTCGACCGGATCGCTGGACGCCGAGCAGCGCAACGAGCTGCTGGAGCAGATGACCGACGAGGTCGGCGAGCTCGTGCTGGCCGACAACTACCGGCAGAACGCGGTGCTCGGCGTCAGCCGGGCGCACGCCGGCCCGATGGTCTCGGTGCACCAGCGGCTCGTCGCGGCGCTGGTCGCGAAGGGCGCTTTCGACCGCAAGCTCGAAGCGCTGCCGAGTTCGGCGGAGTTCCGTGCGCTGGAGAAGGCGGGCGAGGGTCTCACGTCGCCGGAGCTGGCGACGCTGATGGCCCACGTCAAGCTCGACCTGAAGGACGAGCTGCTGGCGAGCGAGCTGCCGGACTCCGAGGTGTTCTCGCGTCGTCTGCCCGAGTACTTCCCGAAGCCGCTTCGGGAGCGCTTCGGTGACGCGATCTTCCAGCACCCGCTGAAGCGCGAGATCATCACGACGATGGTGGCCAACGAGGTCGTCGACGGCGCCGGGATCTCGTACGTCTTCCGCCTGATGGAGGAGATGAACGCGACCGCGACCGACGCCGTCCGCGCGTACGCCGTGGTCACCCACGTGTACGACCTGCCGTCGCTGTGGGCCCAGATCGACGCGCTGGACAACGTCGTGCCGACCGAGGTCGCCGACGAGATGATGCTGGAGACCCGCAGGCTGCTCGACCGGGCCGCCCGCTGGTTCCTCACCAACCGGCCGCAGCCGCTGGCCCCGCTCGCCGAGATCAACCGGTTCGGCCGCGTCGTCGGCGAGCTGGCTCCGCGGGCGCACGAGCTGCTTCGCGGTGTCGAGTGCGCTTCGGTGGACGCGAACACCGAGCGGCTGATCGAGAAGGGCGTCCCGGCGGAACTCGCCGGGCGGGTGGCGCTGCTGCTGCACACCTACGGCCTGCTCGACGTCACCGACGTCGCGGAGCTGGCCGAGCAGCAGGTGGGGATCGACGCGGTGCACACCCCGGCGGAGACCGCGGGCCTGTACTACGCGCTTTCCGACCACCTCGGCATCGACAAGATGCTGACGTCGATCAGTGGCCTCGAACGCGGCAACCGCTGGCACGCGCTCGCGCGGCTGGCGCTGCGGGACGACGTCTACGGTTCCTTGCGGACGATCACGCTGGACGCGTTGCGGCACAGCGATTCGGGTACCGACCCGGACGAGAAGATCGCCCACTGGGAGAAGACGAACGCTTCGCGGTTGCAGCGGGCCCGTGTCGCGCTGGACGAGATCAGCCAGTCCGGCAAGCTCGACCTGGCGACCCTGTCGGTGGCGGCGAGGCAGATCCGGAGCACGGTGAGGTAGTGAGCTACATTTCCCTGATCCGGCCGCGCTGGTCGGATATGGACGTCTACGGGCACGTCAACCACGCGAATCTGGTGACCCTGCTCGAAGAGGCACGGATCCCCCTGCTGTTCGGGGACGCCGTCCGCGCGGGCCTCACCGAACTGCCCAAGGGCATCGTGGTGGTGAAGCTGGCCGTCCATTACCGTTCGCCGATCGTGGTGTCCGATCAGGACATCCGGGTGGAGATCTCGTTGAAGGACTTGAAGCACGCCAGCTTCACCCTCGGTTACCGGGTGCACGACGGCCCGGCCGAGGCCGACAAGGTCGCGGTCACCGCCGAGACGGTGCTCGCGCCGTTCGACACCGCGTCCGAGCGGCCCCGTCGGCTGACCGAGGACGAACGCGCCTTCCTGGAGAAGGGGTTCGCGGATGCCTGAGCTCGTCATCCCGGACGCGGGCGACCGCGAAACGCTCGGCGCGTTCGTGGCGAGGGCGGTCCGGCTCGACCAGAACACGCTGGTGCGGTTGCGGCAGCGCGGTGACGGTGTCGTCGAGGCGTGGAGCACGACCCCGTTCGAGGTCCTCGCCACCAGGGCGGTCGCCGGCGACATCACGCCGTCGGACGTCACCGTGTCCGGGAACGAGCTGCTCGCCGCGCTGACCGTCGCCGGCGGTGAGCGGATGGATCCGGGCCCGGCCCGTGACCTGATGTGGCATTCCGAGCTGCCCGCCCCCGGCCGCTGGCAGCTGGTGGACGAACTGCCGGCGACGGTGATCTCCGAGCTGGCCGATCGGGGCGTCACACTGGCCCGCGACAACGTCGGTCCGCACGGGAACCCGCCCGCCTCGCTGATGGACCAGGCGGTGCTCACCGTTTCGGGCAACGAGCTGGAGATCAAGGTCCAGATGCGGTGCCTGTTCGCGTTGTCCGGGATGGGTTTCGTGGACTCGTCGATCGACGGCGACGTCGTCCGCGTCACCGCGACGGATTCGTGGATGCGCATCGACGCGCGCTACGGCGCCGTGCTCAAACGCCGCCACGCGCTCCTGCCGCTGCTGTTCTGACGGGTTTCTTACCGCTCGACGCCGCGGGTGGCTTCCGGCCGCCCGCGGCGTCATGCTGTCTCCATGAAAGACAAGGACGGGGACGACCCCACCGCGGATTTCCTCGCCGAGGTCAGGCCGGAGGAGACGCCGTGGCGGACCGAGCGCCCGCCGGGTGAGGAGGCGCCGGAACGCGCCGAACGCCCGGAGAAGTGGGGCCGCGCCAAGAGCGCCGGACGGGCCGCGGCGAAGGCCGCGCCTTACGTCCAGGCCGCCGCGCTGGCGACCTGGATCGTCTCCGGCACTCTCGACAGTGACTCCGGCGACGCCAGCGACTCCGGCTTCGACCTGGGCCCGGGCGACGCCTGACTCCCGCGTTTCGTCCTCTGAATGCGGTAGTTCGTACCACCAACTACCGCATTCAGAGGACGAAAAGCGTGGGGATCAAATGATACAGCGCCTAGTGTTGAGGCGCGGCAAAAGGGCGGGA
>NZ_JBHXIB010000056.1:11959-49916 GCF_042723975.1 Amycolatopsis sp. NPDC058340
GCCGACCCCGCCTCCCACGGGGCCCGGGGCCCCCCCGCACCCCGGCGTGCCCCCCCCTGAGTGCGTTTGTTCCACCCCCAAACTACCGCATTCAGAGGACGAAACGCGAGGGGATCAGAGCTTCGAGCGCATCGTCTTCATGCGCTCGATCTCGGCGGACTGGCCGGTGATGACCTCCTGCGCCATCTCCTGCGCCTTGATCTCCACCCCCTTGCCGAGCTGGGCTTCGGCCATGGTCAGCGCGCCCTGGTGGTGCGCGATCATCAGATCGAGGAACAGCTTTTCGAACGCCGCGCCGTTCGCCGCGCGCAGATCCGCCAGCTGAGCCTCGGTCGCCATACCCGGCATGAGCGCGTGATCGTGTCCGCCCCCGTGCCCAGCGTGCCCTTCGCCCGGCACCGGCTTGCCGCGGTCGGCCAGCCAGGTCTTCATCATGGTGATCTCGCCGTCCTGCGCGACCGAGATCCGCCCGGCGATCGCCCGGATCTGCTCGTTGGCCGTCTTGCCCGGCACCAGGTCGGTCATCACCTTCGCCTGCTGGTGATGGGGGATCATCATCGTCATGTACTCGACGTCGGCCTCGTTGGGCTGATCGCGGTTCACCGGCCCGGGGGCGCCGGTGCCCGCCTGCTCTCCGGGCTTCCCCGGCACGATCACCGGAGCGCTTTGGGCCGGTTGCGCCGGAGTTTCGTCACCGGTGCAGCCCGAGACTACGAAAGCAGCGGCGACCAGTGCCGATGTCAAACTTTTTCTCATCCCGGGAGTTCCTCCGTTGGTCGGTATCTGCTGAGCCTAAATAAGGAATAAGGTGCGCGTAAAGCTGGGTGGAAGGAGAGCCATATCGTGCTGCAGCCTGGGCTGAAACGTCGCTTGACCAGGGTCTTCGTGTCGGCGGCCGCGGTCGCCGCCCTCGGGGCCTCCAGCGCGCTCGCCGCGCCTGCCGTCGTCGCCGAACCGTCGGCGACCGCGATCCCGGGTGTGGACGAGATCGTCCACAGCCCGAATCTCCGGTCGATCGCGAACGTCCCGCAGCAGGGACCGTTCACCAAGGACTCGACCGGCACCGACATCGCGTTCACCAAGGGTCACGCGATCATCGGTACCTACGACGGGTTCAACGTCTTCGACGTCCGCAACCCGTACCGCCCGAAGATCGTCAGCCAGGTCCTGTGCCCCGGCGGGCAGAACGACGTGTCGATCTCCGGCGACCTGCTCTTCCTGTCGACCGACTCGTCGCGCAGCGACAACTCGTGCAACAGCGTCTCGAAGCCCGCGTCGGACAAGACGGCGTGGGAAGGCATCAAGATCTTCGACATCTCGAACCTCGCGGCGCCGAAGTACGTCGCGGCGGTCGAGACCGACTGCGGTTCGCACACCAACACCCTGGTGCCGGACAAACGCGGCAAGGACGTCTACATCTACGTCTCGTCGTACGCGCCGGCGGCGAACCTGCCCGACTGCCAGCCGCCGCACGACAAGCTGTCGATCATCAAGGTCCCGGTGAAGGACCCGGCGAAGGCCTCGCTGGTCGCGACGCCGGTGCTGTTCCCGGACGGTGGCAACGAAGGCGGCGCCAACCCCGACGGCACCCGTCGCTCGGCGACCACCGGCTGCCACGACCTGACGGCGCTGCCGGAGAAGGACCTGATGGCCGGTGCCTGCATGGGTGACGGCGTCCTGCTCGACATCTCCGACCGGCTCAAGCCGCGGGTCATCCACCGCGTGCAGGACAACGTGAACTTCGCGTTCTGGCACAGCGCCACCTTCAACAACGACGCCACCAAGATCGTCTTCACCGACGAGCTCGGCGGCGGCGGGATGGCGACCTGCCTGGAGAAGTTCGGCTCCACCCGCGGCGCCAACGGCATCTACCAGATCACCGGCCGCGGCGACGACCGCAAACTGGAGTTCGTCAGCTACTACAAGATCCCGCGTCTCCAGTCCGAGACCGAGAACTGCGTGGCGCACAACGGTTCGCTGATCCCGGTGCCGGGCAAGGACATCATGGTCCAGTCCTGGTACCAGGGCGGCGTCTCGGTGTGGGACTTCACCGACGCGAAGAACCCGAAGGAGATCGCGTTCTGGGAGCGGGGCCCGCTCTCGAACGAGAAGCTCGTCGGCGGCGGGACGTGGTCGGCGTACTGGTACAACGGCCACATCTACTCGTCCGACATCGTGAAGGGCCTGGACGTCCTGGACCTCAACGACTGGCGGACCTTCCCGGCGAAGCTCGTCCGGCAGAACCAGTTCAACGCCCAGACGCAGTACAAGCTGCACCCGGGCTTCAACAACTGATCGTCTGATCGGCCGCCTGGCTCAGACGAGCCAGGCGGCCGCGTCCGGCGGTAGTTTCCCGTTCACCAACGGCACGCTCGACAGCAGCACCTCACCCGGCGGCAGCGCGATCGGGCTCGCCGACGTGTTCAGCGCGCACACCAGCCCGCCACCGCGCCTCCGGAACGCGAAACACCCCGCGGGCGCGCCGTACCACTCGAGGTCGTCACCGCGGAAAGCCTTGTGCGACTTACGGATCTCGATCGCCCGCCGGTACAGCGAGAGCGTCGACGCCGGATCCTCCAGCTGCGCTTCCACGGTCACCGAAGCCCACGAAGCCGGCATCGGCAACCAGGTGCGCGGATTGCGCGAGAAACCGAACGGCGGCAGGTCGCCTTCCCACGGCAGCGGCACCCGCGACGCGTCCCGGCCGAACTCGGCACCGGAGATCTTGGCGCGCGGATCCGCGACCGCGTCGGGCGGGATGTCGACGTTGCCGAGCCCCAGTTCCTCACCGTTGTACAGATAGACCGCGCCGGGCAGCGCGAGTTCGACGAGCGCCATCGCCCTGGCGCGCCGGACGCCGCGTTCGCCGCCGCCGTACCGGCTGACCTGCCGCCAGACGTCGTGGTTGCCCAATGTCCAGGTGGCGGGGGCACCGGCGGCCTTCGGCACCGCCAAGGACCGCTCGATGGCCGTCCGCAGCGCGTCCGCGTCGAAATGCGTGAGCACGAGCCGGAAGTTGAACGCCAGATGCAGCTCGTCCGGCCGCAGGTAGCGGGCGAGGCGTTCCTCGTCGGTCACCCAGATCTCGCCGACGGCCATGGTGCCCGGGTACTCGTCGAGCACCTTGCGGATCATCTGGTGGATCTCGTGGACGCGGTCGTTGTCGAAGCGCGGATCGTAGAACTCGCTCGGCCCGAGCGGGTTCACCCGCGGGTCCATGTCCGGCAGGCCCGGCGGTTTCGCCATCCCGTGCGCGACGTCGACGCGGAAGCCGTCCACACCGTGGTCCAGCCAGAACCGCAGGGTCCGTTCCAGATCGGCGGCGACCTCGTGGTTGGCCCAGTTCAGATCCGGCTGCTGCGGCGAGAACAGGTGCAGGTACCACTGGCCGTCCGGCACCCGCGTCCACGCCGGGCCGCCGAACGAGCTGACCCAGTTGTTCGGCGGCTGGTCGCCGCGCGGGCCGAGCCCGTCACGGAAGATGTAGCGATCCCGTTCCGGGCTGCCCGGCGGCGCCGCCATCGCCGATTTGAACCAGGCGTGGGTGTTGCTGGTGTGATTGGGGACGACGTCGACGGTGACCTTGATCCCGCGTTTGTGCGCCTCGGTCAGCAGCACGTCGAAGTCGCCGAGGGTGCCGAACATCGGGTCGACGTCGCGCGGGTCGGCGATGTCGTAGCCGTGGTCGGCCATGGGAGAGCGGTAGAACGGCGTCAGCCACAGCGCGTCGACCCCAAGCAGCTCCAGGTACCCGAGCTTGCCGCGGATGCCTTCGAGGTCACCGACGCCGTCCCCGTCCGAATCGGCGAACGAGCGCACGTAGACCTGGTAGAAGACCGCCTGGTCCCACCAAGCCACGTCGCGTTCCATCACACGAAACTGTTCATCATGCTGTTGGCGGCCATCTCCAGATACGCCCACAGCTGCGAGCGGTAGGGCTCCTCGATGTTCTCCTCGTCGACCGCGATCTTGATGCAGCGCAGCCAGGCGTCGCGTTCGATCGGGCCGATCTTGAACGGGGCGTGCCGCATCCGCAGCCGCGGGTGACCGCGCTGGTCGGAGTAGGTGTGCGGGCCGCCCCAGTACTGCATGAGGAACAGCCGGAAACGCTCCTCGGCCGGGCCGAGGTCCTCCTCCGGGTACAGCGGGCGAAGCACCTCGTCGACCGCCACTTCGGCGTAGAACCGAGCGACGATCCGGGTGAAGACCGGTTCACCGCCGATCGCTTCGTACAAGGTGGTGGGGTCAGGTTCGGTCACGGACACAGCTCCATTCTGCCCTTGTCCTACTGCGCGGCGGGGCCGGACGACATAAAGCGTCCCAGAGGCGGCTCGAAGCCGGCTTCGTCGAGCGCGGCGAGCAGATGCGCACGCAGCGCGCGCTGCACGGCCCACTGCTTGCCCGGCCGGACCTTCACCGTCAGCCGGAGCTTGATGCCCTCGGGGGTGACGGTCTCCACGCCGAGCATCTCCGGCGGCTCCAGCACGTTCGGTGCGAGCCCTTCGCTCTCCAGGAGCGTCTTGGCCTTCTCGGCCATCAGCTCGGTGGCCTTCTCGACGTCGGCCGAGTAACTGAGCGGGACGTCGACGACGGCCACCGCGAAGCCCTGGCTCGAGTTGCCGACCCGCAGCACCTCGCCGTTGCGGACGTACCAGACGGTGCCGTTGATGTCACGCAAGGTGGTGATCCGGAGGCCGACGGCCTCGACGGTGCCGGACGCCTCGCCGACGTCGACGACGTCACCCACGCCGTACTGGTCCTCGATCATCATGAACATGCCGGACAGGAAGTCCTTGACCAGGTTCTGCGCGCCGAACCCGAGCGCCACGCCGACGATGCCCGCCGAAGCGATGATCGGCGCGAGGTCGATGCCCAGCTCGCCGAGCACCAGGATGAACGCGAGGCCGTAGATCAGGAACGTCGCCATCGACTTGAGCACCGAGCCGATGGTGGCGGCGCGCTGACGGCGTCGTTCCATCACCGCCGACCCGAGCACTTCGGGAGCCTTCTCCCGCAGCGGTCTCAACAGGGCGGGCAGCTTCGACGAACCGCTCGGCATCCGCGTCACGCGGTTGATCAGGCGTCGCACCAGATACCGCAGCAGGAACGCCACGGCGACGATCATCAGGATCCTGAGCGGCTTCGTCAGCAGCCAGCCTGCCGACGCGGAGAGCCATTCGTTCTTTGTGACCTGGAACACCTGGTAGCACAGGCTGCCGGCCTCGCGCGTGCAGGCCGGGGGTTCGGTGGGCAGCAGGTTCACGGAGAGGAAATGTCCTTTCGTACTCGACGGGGACCGGTCACGCCGCTCGTCCCCGGCGGATGCGAATCAGCCAACTTCATGTGGCCGCCGGGTCGCGTGCATGTGACACGTCCAGTAACACACGTGCACTTTGGGGCTGATCTGTGGTCGACTATGCCTGCACCGGTGGAGGTGGTCGAGTGCCAGACCGACAACCCATCCCCCTCGGCGTCCCGAGCCAAGCCGTGGCCGGACAGGCGCCGGAGGTCGTGTTGCGCGCGCATCCGGGAGGTGCCCCCTCGCACGGGGCTCCACCGGGCGGGCCGGGAACGCGGCCAGGGGGTGTTGCCCGCCCGCCCGGACAGCGTAGAGGGCGGGACCCGTCGACTTCGGCGGTACCCACTACGACGACGGCGTCGTCCTGGGGCCGCAGACGGGTATTGCTGTTGAACGCCACGTTCGAACCGCTCACGGCGCTGCCGTTGCGGCGCGCGGTGGTCCTCGTGATGTGCGGCAAGGCCGAGGTGGTGCACGGAGACCCGGCAGGGCTCGAACTGCACGCCGCCACGGTCTCGCTGCCCGTGCCTTCGGTGATCCGGCTGAGCACCTACGTGCGCGTGCCCTACCGCGCGCAGGTGCCGCTGACCCGGGCCGGGCTGATGCACCGCGACCGGTACCGCTGCGCCTACTGCGGAGGGCGGGCCGAGACGATCGACCACGTCGTCCCGCGCAGTCGCGGAGGCCCCCACAGCTGGACGAACTGCGTGGCCTGCTGCGCGAAGTGCAACCACCGGAAGGCGGACAAACTGCTTTCCGAGATCGGCTGGCGCCTGCGCGTCGTGCCGAGGGCCCCGCACGGGCCGCACTGGCGGCTGCTCGCGCATTCGAAGGAGGCCGACCCGTTGTGGCGGCCGTATCTGGGAACCGCGGCCTGATCCGATCGTGAACACGTCGGCGCCCCGGCTGCCTCGCGGCGGCCGGGGCGGGCCGATGACGCCGTGGTGAAGCTCGTTACGAGTACGCCGTCCCCTACGAACCGGTCGTGCCCGGGCTCAGGCGGCGAGGGAGAAGTCGCTCTGGCAGGTGACGCGGGTGCCACGGGTGACCCGGGTTCCGCGGGTGACGCGCGTGCCGCAGGTGACGCGGGTGCCTGCCGTCACGCGGGTGCCGCGGGTGACTCGCGTGCCACGGGTGACGCGGGTGCCGGCGGTGACTCGGGTGCCGCGGGTGCCGCGGGTGACGCGCGTTCCGCGGGTGACGCGGGTGCCGGCGGTGACCCGCGTACCGCGAGTGACCCGAGTACCGCGCGTAACCCGTGTGCCCGCCGTCACACGCGTACCGGGGACGAATCCAATTTCGAAGAGTGACGAAATGTCGTCGATGATCGCCTGGCCGGGTGTCTGGGTGCTCTGCATGACATATCCTCCTGCGACCGGTGCGTTACCTGCTGGGGTGGGGGAGCTGGGCGCAAGGCCCGTACAGGTGAAAAAGCTACGAGGATTTCAAGGCCGCGACAAGACGACAGCGCCGGGTGCGGCCGCCCGTACGTTGAGTTGCAACCTTTCGGCCTTGAGGGCTTCGCCCCAACGTGGGAGCGCTTTCGCGGCAAGCGGCGGACGGCCCCCTCCGGACGACGAGCGGTAGGTGCCGTGCGAGCGGGTGCGGTCACACGCCATCGGATACGCTCACGCGCGTGAACCTTGTCGAGACGATCCTGGTCTTCGCGGTGATCCCCTTGGCCATCTACGCGCTGTGCGGGGTGGCCACGCTGCGGTCGAAGGGCGCGGGCGTCGCCCGGTACCGGCCGGGGCAGCCGTGGGAGTACCCGGCCATGTGGTGGAGCGCCAACCCCGACGGGGTCGGCGCAAGGCATTCGCACGCGACCGAAGGCGGCGCGACCGCCGTCGTCGCGGCGGACGGAGCTTCGGTGACGGGAGGCGCTCGTGGCAACTGGTGAACTGACCCATTCGTCCACCGCTGTTGACGAAGAGCCCGGTTACGGCGCCGCCGTTACCTCGAGCGGCCGGATTTCCGCCGCCAAGATGTACGAACCGGCTGGTCCGATCAGCCCATTCACCACCCAGCAGCTCGCCCGGCTGGACGAGGCGCTGACGCTCGCCAGCCGCGAGACCGGCCTGGACTTCAGTGTGTACCTGGGCGACCTCGGCGAGGATACCCGCGCCACCGCCGAAGGCCTGCTGACCTCGACGGACAACCCGGCCGACGGTGTCGTCGTCGCCGTGTCACCCGGCCAGCGGGCGATCGAGGTCGTGACGGGCACGCAGGCCCGGCACCGCCTGCCCGACCGCGGCGCGAAGCTCGCCGTGGCCAGCATGGTGGCCTCGTTCAAGGAAGGCGACCTCGTCGGTGGCCTCGTGAACGCCCTCCGCATGCTGAGCGACCAGGCCGGCGCTCCGCAGCACTGACGGAGCTGAAGGGGACTTTCCCCGCATAAGACGCAGCGAAAGGGCCCTTCACCGCATCACATGCGGTGAAGGGCCCTTTCAGCTCTCGTCAGTTGCCGGCCTGCGAGTCGAACTCACGGGCGGCCAGCGCCCGCACGATCCCGGCCCGGCCTTCCGACACGAGACGGCGCAGCGCCGCCGGGTGCTCCCCGGCCAGCCACTCGTCCGACGCCGTGACGGTCGCGGGCTCGACGGCCCACGACGGGTACAGCCCGACCACGGTCGGCTGCGCCCGCTCGCTGGAGCGCCGCTGCCACACCTCGTCGATGACCTCGAAGTAGCGCGTCACGTAGTCGCCCAGCAGGTGCTTCTGGCCCGGGTGGGAGAAGCCGGTGATGAGCGAGTCGCTGACCGCGTTGGGCAGCTCGTCGTCGTACACCGCCCGCTGCCACGCGTCGGCCTTCGCCTCGGCGGTCGGCCGCAGTGCCCGCGAGCGCTCCGCCTGGCGCCGTCCGGCGGCGGTGTCGTCCTTGCCGAGTTCCGCGTCGATC
This sequence comes from Amycolatopsis sp. NPDC058340, assembly GCF_042723975.1. NCBI lineage: Bacteria > Bacillati > Actinomycetota > Actinomycetes > Pseudonocardiales > Pseudonocardiaceae > Amycolatopsis > Amycolatopsis sp. NPDC058340. The sequence goes on from NZ_JBHXIB010000056.1 coordinate 20,158, forward strand.
TCCGGGTTCTCCGCCTTGCCGTGCGCGACCAGCGCGTGGAGCAGCCGCCAGCGCAGGTCGGTGTCGACGGTCAGGCCCTCCAGTGGCGCCGTGCCGTCGAGCCAGCCCGCGATGATCGCCAGCGTCTTGTCGTCGAGCACGCAACCGGCGAGCGAGTTCACGAACGCGAGCTGGTGGTCCGAACCGGCCTCGGCGCCCTGCGCCAGCTCCAGCAGCCGCGCGGAGAACTCCGGCCAGCCCTTCTCCGCCGCCCACTCCGGCTTCGCGTACGAGTTCAGCGCCGTCTGCGCCTGCAGCAGCAGCCGCTGCACCACGCCGACCTCGGTCTCGGTGTGCACGCCGCGCTGCACCAGGGTGACGAAGTCGCGGGCCTTGAGCTCGGCCTCGCGCGTCATCTCCCACGCCGCCGACCAGCACAGCGTGCGGGGCAGCGGTTCGGTGATGTCGGCGATGCGGTCGATCAGCGTGGTCAGCGACGCCGGGTCGAGCCGCATCGTGCAGTAGGTCAGGTCGTCGTCGTTGACCAGCACGAGCTTGCCGGCCGGGAGCCCGACCAGCCCCGGCACCTCGGTGCGCTCGCCGTCCACGTCGAGCTCGACGCGGTGCTTGCGGACGATCTTGCCGTTCTCGTCCTCGTCGTAGACACCGACCGCGACACGGTGCGTCCGCAGCTCACCGGCGCCCGGCTTGGCACCGGTCTGGGTGACGGCGAACGAGGTGTACGTGCCGTCGGCGCCGACCTCGTAGCGCGGGCTCAGCGAGTTGAGACCGGTGGTCTCCAGCCACTGCGCGCTCCACCACGACAGGTCGCGGCCCGAGGCCTCTTCCAGCGCGCCCAGCAGGTCCGCCAGGGTCGCGTTGCCCCAGGCGTGCTTGCCGAAGTAGACCTTGAGGCCTTCGAGGAAGTGGTCGAGCCCGACGTAGGCGACGAGCTGCTTGAGCACGCTCGCGCCCTTGGCGTAGGTGATGCCGTCGAAGTTCACCTCGACCGCGTGCAGGTCGACGATGTCCGCGGCGATCGGGTGCGTCGAGGGCAGCTGGTCCTGCCGGTACGCCCACGACTTCTCGATGTTCGCGAAGCTGGTCCACGCGTTCTTGTACTCGGTGGCCTCGGCCTGGGCCAGCACGCTCGCGAAGGTCGCGAACGACTCGTTCAGCCACAGGTCGTCCCACCAGCGCATGGTGACCAGGTCGCCGAACCACATGTGCGCCATCTCGTGCAGCAGCGTCTCGGCGCGGCGCTCGTAGGCGTAGCGGGTGACGCGGCTGCGGAAGACGTAGTCCTCCAGGAACGTGACCGCGCCGGCGTTCTCCATCGCGCCCGCGTTGAACTCCGGCACGAACAGCTGGTCGTACTTGGAGAACGGGTACGGGGTCGCGAACTTCTCGTGGTAGAAGGCGAAACCCTGCTTGGTCTCGGTGAACAGCTTGTCCGCGTCCATATGCTCGGCGAGCGAGGCGCGGCAGTAGATGCCCAGCGGGATCGTGCGGTGCTCGTCGGTGAATTCGTCGCGCCACTCGCTGTACGGGCCGGCGATCAGGGCGACCAGGTAGGTCGAGATCCGCTCGGACACCTTGAAGACGGTGCGGACGGCCCCTTCCGGGGTCTCCTCGGCCGAGTCGATCAGCGCGTTCGAAATGACCTTCCAGTCCTTCGGCGCGATCACGGTGAGGCGGTAGACCGACTTGAGGTCGGGCTGGTCGAAGCAGGCGAACATCCGCTTCGCGTCCGCGGTCTCGAACTGCGTGTAGAGGTAGACACCGTCGTCGACCGGGTCGACGAACCGGTGCAGGCCCTCGCCGGTGTTCATGTACCGGCAGACCGCGTCCACGACGAGCTCGTTCGACTCGGCGAGCCCGGGCAGCTCGACGCCCTTGTCCTCGACGTACCCGCTGACGTCGAGTTCCGTCCCGTTGAGGACGGCCGACTCGATCCCCTCGGCGACGATGTCGACCCACGACGCTTCGCCGCTTCTGGCGCTGGCGAACTTGATCGTCGTCTTCGACGTGAAGGTCTTCTCACCGGGACCGCCGCGGCCGTCGGTCAGATCCAGCTCGATGTCGTAGGACTCGACGTCGAGCAGCTCCGCGCGCAGCTTGGCTTGGTCTCGGGTCAGGTTGGGGGCGGGCACTGGCACCTCTGGTCATCGGTATCGGTTTTGGTTTCCAACTACAGGCATCCAATCATGTCGGGGCCCGTGCTGACGACGGGAACAACGCCGACGGCGGCGATGTTGGCCGCTGTGTAGCACTGTGTGTGTACCGGACCACCCCAAGACGATGGCACTGGGAGAACCTGATGACCGCCCCGTCCGAGAAGACCAAGGTCGACTTCTACTTCGACCCGATCTGCCCCTTCGCCTGGATCAGCTCGCGCTGGATCCTGGAAGTGGAGAAGCACCGCGATCTCGACCTGAGGTTCCGGATCATGAGCCTGTCCGAGCTCAACAGTGGCCGCGAGGACCTGCCTGAGCAGTACAAGGAGCTGCTGGGCCGCGGCTGGGGCCCGGTCCGGGTCGCCACCGCGCTGGCGCAGAAGAACGGCGAGGAGGCCCTGCGCGACTTCTACACGGAGTTCGGCACGCGCCACCACAACCAGGGCGACAAGGACATCCCGAAGGTCATCAAGGAGACCCTGGAAGCCATCGGTGCCCCGGCCGAGCTGGCCGAGGCCGCCGAGTCGACCGAGTACGACGAAGCGCTCAAAAAGAGTCACTACGAAGGTATGAATCCGGTCGGAATGGACGTCGGCACCCCGACCATCCACATCGACGGCGTCGCCTTCTTCGGCCCGGTGCTCAGCTCGATCCCGCGCGGCGAGGACGCCGTCAAGGTGTTCGACGGCGCCCGCGCGCTGGCGAGCTACCCGGACTTCTTCGAGCTGAAGCGCACCCGGACCGGCGAGCTGAACTTCGACTAAGGCGTTTCCAGGGCGGCCTTGGTGACATCGCCGGGGTAGGGAGACCTCGCGACGGCTTCGTCCGCCGTGAGGTCCCCCGCCGCGATCCCGGCCTTGAGCGCGACGAGTTCGCGCAGCCCGTCGCGGTGCTTCTCGATGAAGGCGGTGCCGACGGGGTCCCCGTGCCCGGCGACGATGATCTTCGGCTCCAGCGCGAGGATCGCGTCCATCACGCCGGGCCACTCGGCGAGGAAGCTGCCATCGTTGAAGGAGAACGCGCTGAAGCCTGCTTCGGCGTTCTCGACGGCGTCACCCGCGTAGATCACGCCGGCGTCGGGCACGTGCACGAACAGGTCGTGATCCGTGTGGGCCCGGCCGAGGAACCGCAGCACGACCGTGCGGCCACCGAGGTCGATCTCGGCGGTTTCGGTGACCGGCTTGTCCGGCAGGGTGATTTCGGTGCGCTCCAGCGCCTCCGCCATCTCCGGGCGGTTTTCGCCGAGGTAGTACTGGATCCACTTGCGCCGCGCGCCGTCGCCGTAGGTGGTCAGCTCGGTCAGGCACCCTTCGTGCGCCCAGACGTCGCACGGCAGGAACGCGGTCGTGCCGAAGGCGTGATCGAAATGCGCGTGGGTGTAGACGACCGACCACGGCAGCGGCGTGATCTCCCGTACCGCCGCGGCCAGTTCGGCGCCCTGGTCGACGTCGCCGCGAACGTCGATCACCAGGCAGCGTTCACCGCCCACGACGAGACCGACGGTCAGGTCCAGCTCCTCGTAACGGCGGGCGTACACGCCGTCCGCGAGTTCGAGCCAAGTCACGAATCCTCCAGAATTCCGTTGCGTAGCACGGGAACCGTGCCGCTCAGGTCGAGCTGCGCGGCCAGCTTCACGTCGTTCGCGTGCCCGGCCTCCGCGAGCTCGCGCCCTGAAGCACACTCTGTCAGTGCTTCGGCGATGTCGATCGCTTTCGCCGCCATGGCCGCGAGACGGGCTTCGGCGGACAGGCGGCCGTAGCCGTCCAGTGCCGCGACGATCATCCCCGCGCCGAGCTGGTCCTCGACACACGGCCTGAGGGGTCCGAACGCCTTGGCTTCGTTGCGGATGTCGATGCCCCAGCGTTCCCCCGCCGGGATGACGCCGATCGGCCGCCCGTCCGCGAGTTCCGCCGCGCGTCCGGCGACGGCGGTCGCGTTGCGCAGGCAGCCCGCCAGGACTTCGGCACCGGTCGTGGCGGCGGCGTCGCAGAGCGTGGCGCCGTTGGGGGACGGCAGTGCCAGGAGCGTGCCGGAAGGGATTTCCGTCACAGACGACGGTCGCAAAGTCCATTCGCTTTCACCCGCGAGGATGGCGCCCCGCGCTTTCGCGGCCTCCTCGCCGCCGTGATCGTGCCAGCGGACGGGCCGCACCCTGCCGCCGTTGCCCAGTACGAGATCCGTTGTGGTGCAGAAGGAAAGCACGTCGACGACGACGAGTACGGCGCAGTCCTCGCCCAGGGCGGCGACACCCTCGGGTCCCCATTCGAGTCTGATGTCCACCCCCACAGCATGCTCGCCCCGGAACGTGATGGCAGACTCCGCGCTGTGCGTGTTTACCTTGGCTCCGACCATGCCGGTTTCGAACTGAAGAACCACCTCGTGGCCCACCTCAAGGAGCAGGGCCACGACGTCGAGGACGTCGGTCCCTTCGTCTACGACGCGGCCGACGACTACCCGGCGTTCTGCATCGAGGCGGCCCGCCGCGTCGTCGCGGACGAGGGCAGCCTCGGCATCGTCGTCGGCGGCTCCGGCAACGGCGAGCAGATCGCGGCCAACAAGGTGAAGGGCGCTCGCGCCGGCCTCGCGTGGAGCGTCGAGACCGCGAAGCTCACCCGCGAGCACAACCACGCCCAGCTGATCGGCGTCGGCGCGCGGATGCACACCACCGAAGAGGCCACGGAGATCGTCGAAGCGTTCCTCGCGACCCCGCCGAGCCCGGACGAGCGTCACGGCCGCCGCGTCCAGCAGATCCTGGACTACGAGAACACCGGCTGGCCGCCGCCGCTGCCCGAGCACTGACATGCCCGAGGGGCACACGCTCCATCGCCTGGCACGTCTGCACAAACGCCGTTTCGCCGGTCACCCGGTCGAGGTGGGCAGCCCGCAGGGACGGTTCGCGGCGGAAGCGTCCCGTTTGGACGGCCGGGTGCTGGTGAAGGCCGAGGCGTACGGGAAGCATCTGTTCCACGACTACGGTCCACACGGGACGGTGCACGTCCACCTCGGCCTCTACGGCACGTTCTCCGACGAGCCGCTGCCCGTGCCGGAACCGGTGGGGCAGGTGCGGATGCGGCTGACCGGTCCGACACACTTCGCCGACTTGCGCGGCCCGACCCGGTGCGAACTCCTGGACGCGCCCCAGGTCGAGGCGATCAAGGCGCGGCTCGGCCCGGATCCGCTGCGCCGCGACGCGAAGCCGGACAAGGCGTGGGAGCGGATCTCGCGGTCGAAGACGTCGATCGCGGCACTGCTGATGGACCAGTCGGTGCTGGCTGGCGTCGGCAACGTGTATCGCGCCGAGGTGCTGTTCCGGCACGGTGTCGCCCCGCTCGTCCCGGGCCGCGCGCTCGATCGCGGGCTGTGGGACGACCTGTGGGCGGATCTCGTGACGCTCATGCGGCACGGTGTCCGGGTGGGCCGGATCGACACGGTCGCGCCGGAGCATCTGCCCGAGGCCACCGGCCGCGCGCCGCGGCAGGACCGGCACGGGGGCGAGGTCTACGTCTACCGCCGCGAGGGGATGCCGTGTCTCGTGTGCGGGACGGCGGTGCTGCGGAGCGATCTGGCGGCGCGGAACCTCTTCTGGTGCCCGACCTGCCAGCCCGCCTGACTCCCGGCGGCTGAAGGGGACCTTCACGTACTTGGGGCCAGGGTGGTCGTGAGTGGCGATTCGTGTGTTTGGGCGGACGACACATGTGACGGGATGGACGACACGTGTGTCCAGATGGACGACACGCGTCGGGACCCGGTCGCGATCGTGCCGTCCTTCCGGTCACGCGTGTCGTCCGTCTGATCACGCGTGTCGTCCGTTCGATCACGCGGCGGCGCGAGGCGAGACCTCTCGGCTCGTGGCGGCCGAAGGGGACTTTCCCCGCATCAGACGCAGCGAAAGGGCCCTTCACCGCATCGCATGCGGTGAAGGGCCCTTTCAGCCCTCTTGAAGACCGGCGCTAGAAGTCGAAGCCCCCGCCGTCGAAGCCGCCGCCATCGAAGCCGCCGCCGTCGAACCCGCCGGCGTCCCCGCCCATGTCGCCTCCGGCGTCGCCGCCGGCATCACCGGCACCGGCGTCCTCCTGGCCCGCGTCGTAACCCGACTCCCAGGCCGACGCGCTCGCGATCCCCGCCATCCCGGAGAACATCGCGCTGAACAGCAGCATCGAACCGAGACCCCAGGCGCCGGCGACGAGCGCGGGCTTCCACCACGGCTCGCTGTACCAGCCCTGCGGCACCGGACGGCCCGCCACGCGGCCACCGGGGTAGTAGTGCGGCGTGCGCTGGCTCGGGTCCGGCGAGGCCTCGTAGTGCTCGCCCTCGACGTCGACAGAGCGGTATTCGGTGACCTTGCCCGCCCGATCGCGCTCTTCGCTGCCGGGCAGTTCCGGACCGGGGTCCATGCCCATCGCGAGCCGCGCCGCGCGGACGTAGTAGAGCCCCTCGATGGCGGTTTCGCGCACCAGCCGGGCCTGCTCGACGGTCTGCGCCTGCTCCATCTGGGAGCCCGCGGCGGTGAAGCGTTCGGAGGCGTCCGCCATCGCCTGCTGGGAGGCGGTGTCCGTGCCGGTGAGGTTCATGACCTGACCGCCCAGTCGTTCGACGAGGCGCCGTGCGTCCGCCTTCGCGTCGTCCAGTTGGCGCTTCTTGGCCGCCGCCTGGGATTTCGCGAAGTAGATGCCGCCGCCGACCACGACGACGAGGAGCACGATCAGGAAGATCGCGGTGCCCATGGGTTCAACTCCAGGAATCGTTCGGCCTTTGACCGGATCAACGCCGGGAACCCGCCGGGGGTTCCCCGTGGACACTGGCGGGTGAAACTAGAACACGTTATAGTTCGGCTCCATGAAGTTCACCCTGTCGATCGCGATGAATCCGCTCGATCAGCTGGGCGAGCTCGCCCGGGCCGCCGAAGAGGCGGGTTTCTCCTCGATCGCGCTCCCGGATTCCCTGTTCTATTCCGAAACGGTCTCGGCCGACTATCCGTACACGCCCGACGGCAGCCGCTTCTGGACCGAGGAGACGCCCTGGGCCGATCCGCTGGTCGCGGCCGCCTCGATGGGCGCGGTCACCGAACGGCTCACCTTCTACACCTCCGTGCTCAAACTCGGCTCCCGGAACCCGGTCCTGCTCGCCCGCCAGGTCAACTCGGTCGCGGCGCTGACCGGCGGCCGCTTCGGGCTCGGGCTCGGTGTCGGCTGGTCGCCGGAGGAGTTCCGCTGGTGCGGCGCGCCGTACGAGAAGCGCGGCAAACGCGTCGACGAGGCGATCGAGGTGCTGCGCCTGATCCTCGACGGCGGGATGGTCGAGTTCCACGGCGAGTTCTTCGACTTCGACAAGCTCCGCATGAGCCCGACACCGCCTTCGCGGGTGCCGTTCTACATCGGCGGCCACACCGACGTCGCGCTGCGCCGGGCCGCGCGCGTCGCCGACGGCTGGTCTTCGGCGATGATGAAGTTCGACGACCTGGCCGACACCATCGCCAAGCTGCGCGGGCTGCTGGCCGAACAGGGCCGCGCCGACGATCCCTTCGAGTACCAGGCCGTCTGCATCGACAAGTTCGGTCTCGACGGCTACCGCGAACAGGGCGACATCGGCGTCACCGACATCATCACCATGCCGTGGGTGTTCGACGGCCTCGGTTTCGACGCCGAAGTCGGCCCGAAACTCGATTCCATCAAGAAGTTCGGCGACGAGATCATCGCGAAGATGGGAGACTGAAACCATGGGTGTCGACGTCTGCTGGGATCCGGCCACCGAGCAGCCGCCCGCGCGGCAGGCCGCGTTCCGCTCGATGACCGCGGTCACCGCGGGGGACAAGGCCGCCTGGCTCGCGCTCTTCGCCGGGGACGCCGTCGTCGAAGACCCGATCGGCAAGTCGATGTTCGACGAAGAAGGCAAGGGACACCACGGGCACGACGGCATCAGTGCCTTCTGGGACAAGACGATCGCGAACGTCGAGCGCTTCCGGTTCACCATCCGTGATTCCCACGCGGCCGGGGACGAGGTCGCGAACGTCGGCACGATCACGACGTACCTGCCCGGCGGCTACCGCGTCGACACCGACGGCGTGTTCGTCTACCGGGTGCGTGAGGACGGGCTGATCGTGTCGATGCGCGCCTTCTGGGAGACCGAGCGCGCCATGGCCACGGCCCGCCAGGAGACCTGAGCGTGCGGCGGCGGCTCCTGATCACGCTACTGGCTGTCGTGGCCGCGGGCGTGGTCGCCGCCGTCGTGGTGACCTCCCGGGAAGAGCCGTCCCCCGTGGCCGAGCCCGAAGCGCCGCCTCCGGCTCCGTCCACCACGGCGGAGCCGCCCGCGGCCTTCTGCCCGGAGACCGCGGCATCGGATCGCGTGCGTTCCCCGTCCGGCCTCGACGGGCAGACCGGGCCGCGCACGTCGTCCGGCCCGCATCGGCTGGCCTACTTCGTGGTCGACGACAAGGGCATGACCGACCTCACCGGCACCGCGGGCCAGCATCTGCCGATGGGCACTTCCCAGGAGGGGAAGGTCCAGGTGGTGGTGTGCGAATACCCGAAACCGACCAACGAGCGCGTCGGCACCTGTGACGGGTACGAGCGGAAGGGCAAGCCGCCGCTCTCCGTCGCGGTCACCGGTGTCCAGTACACCTACAAGGCTTACGACGCCGAAAGCAAACGCCTGCTCGACACCTTCGTCCTGCCTGGCGTCCGGGTGTGCCCGCGCTCGGTGACGACGTTCGACGACATACCGCGGGCCATCGAAGCCCGGTCCGACTACTCCGCGGTGATCGACCGCCTGCTGCCGCATCTGCGCATGTGAAGTTCAGCCGAGCCGTTCCGCGCGCCGGGTCAGGTACTGCTTCTCCGGCTCGCTCGCGGTCTTCTGAGCCGCTCGGAGGTAGGCCTCGCGCGCGGCGCCGGTGTCCCCGGCCAGTTCCAGCAGATGCCCGCGGACGGAATCGAGCCGGTGCGTCTGGCTCATCCGGCTGTCGCCGTCGAGCGTGGCCAGCAGTTCGAGGCCCGCTTCCGGCCCGTTGACCTCGGCGACCGCGACGGCGCGGTTGAGCGTGACGACAGGGCCGGGCGAGACCTTTTCCAGGACGTCGTAGAGCGCGAGGATCTGGGCCCAGTCCGTGTCGGCCGCGGTGGCCGCCTCGGAATGGACGGCGGCGATCGCGGCCTGCACCTGATACGGCCCGACGGGGCCCGCCTCCAGAGCCTCGCTCACCAGCGAAACCCCTTCGGCGATCGTTTCCGCGTTCCAGCGCGTGCGGTCCTGCTCGGCGAGCGGCACGAGCGAGCCGTCTTCACCGGCGCGGGCGGCGCGGCGGGCGTCGGTCAGCAGCATGAGCGCGAGCAGGCCGGTGACCTCGTCCTCGTCCGGCATGAGCCGCCGGAGCAACCGGGTCAGCCGGATGGCTTCGGCGGTCAGATCCGCGCGGTGCAGGTCGGGGCCGCCGCTGGTCGTGTAGCCCTCGTTGAAGATCAGGTACAGCACCTGGAGGACGACGCGGAGCCGTTCGCCGAGCTCCGCGGACGGCGGCAGGACGAATGCGGCGCCGGCCTTCTTGATGGTCTGTTTCGCCCGGCTGATCCGCTGGGCCAACGTCGATTCCGGGACCAGGAAAGCGGTCGCGATCTCGCCCGTGGTCAGGCCGCCGACGGCGCGCAGGGTGAGCGCGAGCTGCGACGGCGCGGACAGGGAAGGGTGGCAGCACAGGAAGAGCACGGTGAGCGTGTCGTCCGAATCGGACGCATCCCCCGGACCGGCCACGTCCATCAGCGCGTCGTTCTCCTCGCGCCGCCGCCGTGCGCTTTCGCTGCGCCACTCGTCGACCAGCCGCCGTGACGCGACCGTCGCGAGCCAGGATTTCGGGCTGGCCGGGATGCCCTGCTCCGGCCATTGCTGCGCGGCCGAGAGCAGGGCTTCCTGGACGGCGTCCTCGCAGGCGTCGAACTGCCCGTGCTTGCGCACCAGCAACCCGATGACCTGCGGGGCCAGCTCCCTCAGGAGCGCTTCCACCTGACGATCGGTCTTCACGACGCCAGTCTTACCCCATTCGGGTCGTCAGGCGACGGGGGAGTAGTGCGAAGCGTCGCCTTCGAGGGATTCGCTCGGCGCCCCGTCGATACCCACCGGGACGTCACCCGCCACGGTCACCCGGTTCAGGCGGCGGGGCAGGTCGTCGTAGTTGTCGACGGCGTAGTGCTGGGTGATGCGGTTGTCGAACAGCACCAGCTGATTCGGCTCCCAGCTCACCCGGACGACGTTCTCCGGCCGGGTCACGTAGGACTGCAGCAGCCGCAGGACGTCCCGCGACTCGCCCTTGGACAGCCCGATGATCCGCTGCGCGAAGCCGCCGATGTACAGCCCGCGTTCCCCGGTCACCGGATGCACCCGCACCACCGGGTGGACCGTGCGGAACTTCCGCGACACGAACACCTTCCGGCGTTCTTGCTCCGCGTCGTCGAGGGCCTCCGGCGCCTTCGCGTAGTCGTAGTCGTTGGTGTGCTCGGCGCGCAGCGTGTCGGCGAACGCCCGCAGCGGCTCCGGCAGGTCCCGATAGGCGGCGGCCGAGTTGGCGATCAGCGTTTCGCCGCCGTACGGAGGGACGACCAGGCTGCGCAGCGTGCTGGCCTTCGGCGGGTTGAGCACGAAGGTGACGTCGGTGTGCCACTGGTTCGCGCGCCCCTGCTCGCTGTCGACCGGCAGGATCGCGGGCTCGCCGTCGACCGATGGGACGGTCGGGTGCGCCTTGGTCAGCTCGCCGAAGTGCCCGGCGAACCGCTGCTGGCCGGCGTCGTCGAGGTCGACGTCCGAGAAGACGAGCGCCTTGTGTTCGTGCAGGGCCTCGGTGAGGAACGCGACGGTCGCGGCGTCGAGTTCCCCGGCGGGGTCGACGCCGAGGACCTGTGCGCCGATCCTTCCGCTGATCTTGCGGACCTCGACCTGGGTGTCGATGGCGGTCATGCGGCGTGCTCCTTCACTGGGGTGCGGTGGACGGGACGGGCGAGGCCGTAGTGGCCGCGCAAGGTCGTGGCGGTGTATTCCGTGCGGAACAGGCCGCGTCTTTGCAGCTCGGGGACCACGAGGTCGACGAAGTCCTCCAGGCCGCCCGGAAGCGTGGGCGGCATGACGTTGAAGCCGTCCGCGGCGCCTTCGGTGAACCAGTGCTCCAGTTGGTCGGCCACCTGGGTGGCGGTCCCGGCGAAGACGCGGTGCCCCCGGCCGCCCGCGAGCCGCTCGATCAGCTGGCGGATGGTCAGGTTCTCGCGCCGCGCCAGGCCCGTGACCAGCTCGAACCGGCTTTGCGCGCCTTCGGTGAACGTGCCGACGTCGGGCAGCGGACCGTCGAGCGGGTACGGCGTCAGGTCGTGGTCGAGCATGTTCGACAGCTGCCGCACGCCGTACGCGGGTGTGATGAGGGCGTTGAGCTCGGCCTCTCGTTCCTTCGCCTCGGCCTCGGTGCGGCCAAGGATCGGGCTGATCCCCGGCAGGATCTTGATCTCCTCAGGCGAGCGGCCGTACTTCGCGAGCCTTCCCTTGACATCGTCGTAGAAGGCCTTGCCCTCGGCGAAAGTCTGCTGCGCGGTGAACACCGCCTCGGCGAACCGGGCCGCGTATTCCTTGCCCGTCTCCGACGAACCGGCCTGGACGAGCAGCGGGTGTCCCTGCACCGGACGCGGGATGTTCAGCGGGCCACGGACCTGGAAATGCGGGCCGCTGTGGTCGATCGGGTGAATGCGGCCGGTGTCGGCGTAGACGCCGCTCGCCTTGTCGATCACGGCCGCGCCGTCGTCCCAGCTGTCCCAGAGTTTCTTGGCCACTTCAAGGAATTCGGTGGCGCGTTCGTACCGCAGCGCGTGCGCGGGCCGGGCGTCGCGGTTGAAGTTGCGGGCCTCGTCCTCGCCCGCCGACGTCACGATGTTCCAGCCCGCGCGTCCGCCGCTGAGATGGTCGAGCGACGCGAATTTCCGTGCCAGATGGTACGGCTCGTTGTAGGTCGTCGACGCGGTGGCGATCAGCCCGATGCGCTCGGTCGCCCCGGCCAGCGCGGAAAGCAACGTCAGCGGCTCGAACAGGGTGTGCGAGTTGTAGCGGACGTTGCCCCACAAGGCGACGCCGTCGGCGAGGAACAACGAATCCAGCTTGCCGCGCTCCGCCGTGCGCGCGATGTCGACATAGTGTTGCAGTGTCGTCGCGCGGCGCGGATCCGTGCTGGGATGCCGCCACGCCGCCTCGTGATGGCCGTTCGGCATCACGAACGCGTTGAGGTGCAGGTGTTTCATGCCTTCTCCTTGACCCGCCAGGTGGAGAATCGCCGCTCCAGCGCGACGAAACCCGCGTTGATGGCCAGGCCCAGCACCGAAACCGTGATGATCGCGGCGTACATCTGCTGGATCTGGAAGTTGACCTGCGACTTGTTGATCAGATAGCCGAGCCCGGCCTTGGCGCCGACCATTTCGGCGGCGATGAGGATGAGGATCGAGTACGCGGCCGCCATCCGGATCCCGGTGAAGATGGTCGGCACCGCCGACGGCAGGATCACCTTGCGGAACAGGTTCGGGCTCGACAGCCCGAGCGAACGCGCGGCCTTGACCAGCAAGGGATCCACGGTGTTGACCCCGGCGATCGTGTTGAGCAGCACCGGCCAGACGCAGGCGTAGACGATCAGCGCGATCTTGGACACCTCGCCGATGCCGAGCAGCAGGGTGAACACCGGCAGCAGCGCGAGCGCGGCGGTGTTGCGGGCCAGTTCCAGCAACGGGTTCAGGAATTCCGCGAGCGGCCGGTACCAGGCGATCAGCAGGCCGAGCGGCACCGAGACGGCCACCGCGATCACGAATCCGGCGGCGGACCGGCCGAGGCTCGCCAGCAGATGGTCGGCCAGCTGCCCGTTGAGGATCAGCTCCCAGAGCGCCACGAGGTCTTCCGACAGCGGCGGCAGGAAGGTCCTCGTGCCTTCGTCGAGCAAGTATTGGGGAGCGAGCTCCCACACGGCGAGGAAGAGCAGGATCGCCGCCGAACTGCGGAACGCCTTGCGCAGCGGGTTCTGCCCGCGGGGTTTCACGGCGGCCTTCGGTCCAGTGTGGACTTTCGGTGCTTCGAGTGTCGCGGTCATGCGGCCCTCCGGATCTCGTCGTGCAGCAGTTCCCACAGCCGATGGCGATGGGCCACGAAGGCGGGTGCCGAACGCAGGTCTTCGTTCGAACGGTCACCGAGGTCGATGGCGACGACGTCCTTGAGCCTGCCCGGCCGCGAGGTGAGCACCGCGACCTTCTGTCCCAAATAGACGGCTTCTTCGATGCTGTGGGTGATGAAGACGATGGTCTTGCCGGTGCGCTGCCAGATCCGTCGCAGCTCCTCTTGCAGGAGTTCGCGGGTCTGTGAGTCCAATGCGGCGTACGGCTCGTCCATCAGCAGCACGTCCGGGTCGTAGGCGAGGCTTCTCGCGATCGCGACCCGTTGTTTCATACCACCGGAAAGCTGATGGGGGAGATGGTCCTCGAAGCCGGAAAGCCCGACCAGGTCGAGGAATTCCCGTGCACGCTCGGCGCGCTGCCGCTTGGTCAGGGTGCCGCCTTCGAGGCCGAACTCGACGTTGGCCCGCGCGGTGCGCCACGGGAACAGCGCGTACTGCTGGAACACGACCCCGCGATCCAGCCCCGGCCCGGTGACGGGTTTCCCGTCGATCAGGACCTCGCCGGAGGTGGGTTTCGCGAGCCCGCCGAGCAGATCGAGCAGGGTGGACTTGCCGGAACCGCTCGGCCCGACGAGGGAAAGGAACGTGCCGTCCTCGATGTCGAGGGAGACGTCGTCGAGTGCGGTCAACGCGCCGAAGGTCTTGGTGACCGAGCGCAGGCTGATCTTGGCGGTCATGCGCCACCGCCTTCGCGGTACGGGTTGAATTCGTTGGTGTAGAGCTTCTTCAGGTCGACCTGGTCGTTCTTGATGAACCCGGACTGCTTGAGCCAGCCCGTCCAGAGCGTGTAGTCGTGGTCCGAGATCAGCCCGCCCTTGGTGACACCGGTGCTCTTCCAGTACTTGAGCGTTTCGGTGTTCTCGTTGCGGCCGCGGTTCTGGATGATCTTGGTGAACCGGGCGATCACCTCGTCGCGCGGTGTGGTGCGCGCCCATTCGATCGCCTTGGCCACGCCGGTGACGAAGGTTTTCGTGGTCTCGGGGTACTTCTTGATGAAGTCTGTCCGCAGCACGTAGGGACCGCCGTTGTAGGGACCGAAGGCCTCGACGTCCTTCACGATCGGCCGTATCCCGCCGCCCGCGAGGGCGCGGTCCTGGAGGACGCCGTTGAGCGCGGCGACGTCGATCTGGCCGTTGCGCAGGGCCTGTTCGGTGTTGATCGGCGGCAGGACGACGAGCTGCACCTGGTCGATTTCGGCGTCGGAGAGGCCGTTGCGCTTGAGCCAGGTGTCGAGGGCGGCCTCCAGGTTCGCGCCGACGGTGTTGACGCCGACCTTCTTGCCGATGAGGTCGCGTGCCGTGCGGATCGGGCTGTCTTCCTTGACGTAGAAGCCCAAAAAGGTCTTCTCGTCGGAGCCGTAGTAGTTGACGACGGCCTTGATCGGGGCGCCGGCGTCGACGAGTTTGGCGACCGCGCCGGTGAAGGCGCCGCCGAAATCGGTCTGGTCGGTCGCGGCGGACTGGATGTCCTGCGGTCCGCTGATCGTGTTGCCGACCCATTTGAGTTTGACCGGGCCGAAGTAACCGAGGTCCTCGGCGAGTTCGGGGAAGGTGACGTTGTTCGCCGACCCCTGGTAGCGGAGTTCGAGCTTCTCCGGCTGCCCGGCCACGCCGGCCGGGGTCGCGGAGGCGCCGCAGCCCGACAGCGCCAATCCGGCGATGAGCGCGGCGATCAAGGGCACTGGTTTCTTCACGGTGGGCTCTTTCGTTCGGGTTCGCGTCGGTGAAGAAGATTCTTCGCGGCCCCGGCGGAGAGCGTCAATTTTGCGATTTAGTGAAGTAACTCAGGAGGCGTTGGCGAGATCGGTGAAAAGCGGATCTTCGTAGAGGGCGTTCAACATGACCGCCCCGCCGGCCGTCGCCAGTTCGGTCCCCGGAAAGCTCGACGCCACAACGTTTTTCTCCGCGTCCTGGCAGATCCAGGAGCGCTGGGCGACCTCGTCCCGTATCGTGGAAAGGCAGCCTTCGACGTCGCGTACACTCTGGTCGAGCACGATGAGGATCTCCGGATTCAGGACGTCGAAGAGCAAGGCGGCGGCCTGTCCGATAATCCGTGCGCGTTCCTGGAAAAGGGCGATCGCGCTTTTGTTTCCCGAAGCGGCCGAATGGAGCACATCGGCGAAAATCGGTTCTTCGATGATGCGTGCTTCGACGGCTTTACGGGCGACCGTGCGTTCGGACACCGTCGCTTCGAGACAGCCGGAACGCCCGCAACGGCAAGGCTCGTCGCTGTCGTCCACCCGCAGATGCGCGACGGCGCCCGCCGCCGACCTCGGTCCATGATGGACGGTGTCGCCGGTGGCGAAGGCGGCGTCGACGACGTTGCCGGTGAACAACTGCACGACACTGCTGCGCGATCTCGGCTGCCCCAGCAGGCGTTCGGCGTGGATGAGCGCCCGCGAATGGCCGTCGACACGGACGTCGAGCCCGGTGACCTCCGTGAGCAGATCGCGCAACGGGACCCCGCGCCAGCCGAGCAACCCGTGCTCCACCACCGTTCCCGAAGCCTCGTCGACCCATCCGCCGGTCGCGACCCCCAGCCCTAGCGGCGTCCGTTCCGGCGCGTGTCCGACGAGGAGGTCGTCGAGCAGTTCCGCGATCTGCGCGACCTGCACGGCGGGTTCGGCGCCGTGATGCGGGGTTTCCAGCTGTGCCAGCACTTTCCCGCGCAGATCCAGCAACCCGACGGTGAGCTGGTCGGCCGCGACATGCGCCCCGCACACCACGAACCGCTCCGTGTCGAGGTCCAGCGGCACAGACGGCCTGCCGACCGTGCCCGCGACCTCGGGCAGCTCGGTGAGGAACCCGCGGCGCATCAGCTCCGCCACGTGTCCCGTGACGGCCGCGGCACTCAGCCCCGTGCGGCGCGCGATGGTGCTGCGCGCTATCGCTCCTTCGTCCAGCACCACGCGGAGCACCGCGCTGGCACTGGCGCTCCGCCTGCCGGTCACGGTGCCGATGTTCGCAAGCGGGTGGCGGTGGGCCTAGAGCTCTCAGTATCCGGGAGCAAGCCGCCGGATGAACCTGGCGCTGTGTTCGCAGCGGTCCTCGTATCCCCGTGCGCGGTAGAAGGCGTGCGCGGCGGTCCGGTGGCGGGAACTGGTGACCTCCATGGTGTCGCAGCCCAAGCGCCGCGCCTCCGCCTCGGCCGCGGCGACCAGCTCGCGTCCGACCCCGGTTCCGCGCCGGGTCTCGTCCACCACCAAGGCGACGATCCGGCCGCCGGAGCCAGGCCGTTCGAGGAGCGGGATCGCGACGACCGCGACGACGCCGACCACGGTGTCGTTGTCCTCGGCGACGAACGCGGCGCCTTCGGGATGCCGGGCCCAGCGTTCGAGCCTGCCGCGTACGTCGGTCTCGGTGTTGTCGGGGTAGCCGAGCTCGGCGAGGAGGGTGGTCACGGCGGGGGCGTCGGTGGGGCGGGCGTGGCGGATCTCCATGATCGCCATTAAAGCGAAGTGTTCACCGAGCGCCGCGACGCTGCGCAACCGGCGCGACCGGCCGGAAACTCGCAGGTCGAAGACCTTGAGTCGGGATGACAGGATTTGAACCTGCGACCCTCCGCTCCCAAAGCGGATGCGCTACCAAGCTGCGCCACATCCCGTGACTTCCCCGATCTCCCGGGGGGTGTGCGCACAGCCTAGCGGGTCACGCTAAGCTGTTTTCGCACCCGGTACTCCGGGGGCACGCGGGTGTAGCTCAATGGTAGAGCCCTAGTCTTCCAAACTAGCTACGCGGGTTCGATTCCCGTCACCCGCTCCGCAGCTCCACATCGGAACCCGCAGGCGCCTGGCCTGCGGGTTCTTTCGTGTCCGGGCCGAAGTCCGGATGTCCCGAAGGCCACCGTTGAGACACTCAACGTCTCAACGGTGGCCTTCAAGACACCTGGCGGCAGGCGTCGCGAGCGGCGATCCGGCGTGACCGGAGGGACGGCACACGTGATCAGACGGACGACAGACGTGATCAGGCGGACGACACGTGTGTCCAGGCGGACGCCGCGTGGCGGACCCGGCTGCGGGCGCGCGCCGTCCGGCCGGTCACGCGTGTCGTCCGGCAGGTCACGCGTGTCGTCCGTCTGATCACGCGTGCCGTCCGGCAGGTCACGCGAGAGCGCGACTCACGAGGAGCCGAAGGCTCACTCCGCGCCGGCCTCCGATTCGTCACCGGTGCCCGCCACGGCCTGCGACAGGCCGCTGGAAGCGGCATCCGCCTCCAGATGCGCCGCGATCAGGTCCAGCAGTTTGTCCGTGTCGACCGGCTTGGTCACGTAGTCGTCCGCGCCCGAAGCGAGCGTCCGCGCCTTGTCCTCCGCGGTCGCCTTCGCGGTGACGGCGATCACGGGCAGGTCTTCGTGCGCGGCCTCGGCGCGGATCGCGGTGATCGTGGCGTTGCCGTCCAGTTCGGGCATCATCACGTCCATCAGGACGAGCGCGGTGTCCTCGTGCCGTTCCAGCGCACGGATACCCGCGACACCGGTCTCGGCGTAGATGACCTCCAGGCCGTTGCGTTCCAGCACGGCGGCCAGCGCGAAGACGTTGCGCAGGTCGTCGTCGACGATCAGGATCTTCTCGCCGTGGAACCGCTGCGACGGCGTCACGGGGATCACCTGCGGCACGGCCATGATCAGCGGGACCCCGCTCGCCTTGGTGGCCGGGACCACCAGGTTCGCCGCGCTCACCGGCAGGTACAGGGTGAACGTGCTGCCCTTGCCGGGTTCGCTGCGGACGCGCAGTTCGCCGCCGAGCAGTTCCGTGAGCTGCTGGCTGATCGACAGGCCAAGCCCGGTGCCGCCGTATTTGCGGCTGGTGGTGCCGTCCGCCTGGCGGAACGCGTCGAAGATGATCGCGAGTTTGTCCGGCGCGATGCCGATCCCGGTGTCCTCGACGGCGAACGCGAGGACGCCGGGGGCGTTGCGGAGCGAGTCGGCTTCGACCTCGCCAGGGTCGGCCATCCGGATGTGCAGGCGCACGCCGCCTTCGTCGGTGAACTTCGCCGCGTTGGACAGCAGGTTGCGCAGCACCTGCTGCACGCGGTGTTCGTCGGTGTGGATCGACGACGGCACCGGCGGGTCGATGAGGACGGCGAACTCCAGGCCCTTGTCCGAGGTGAGCGGACGGCAGATCGATTCGACGTACTCGACCAGTTCGGGCAGCGTGACGTCGGACATCTGCAGGTCCAGGTGCCCGGCCTCGACCTTGGCCATGTCGAGGATGTCGTTGATCAGCTGCTGCAGGTCGCTGCCCGCCGAGTAGATCGTCCGCGCGAACTGGACCTGCTTCTCGGTCAGGTTCCCGTCCGGGTTCTCCGAAAGCAGTTTCGCGAGGATCAGCGCGCTGTTGAGCGGAGTCCGCAGTTCGTGCGACATGTTCGCCATGAACTCCGACTTGTACTGCGACGCCATGGTCAGCTGCCCGGCACGCTCTTCGAGCTCCTGCCGCGCCTGCTCGATCTCGCTGTTCTTGACCTCGATGTCGCGGTTCTGCTGCGCCAGCAGCGCCGCCTTCTCCGCCAGATCCGTGTTCGACCGGCGCAGTTCCCGTTGCTGTGCCTGCAACTGCTCCGACCGGGCGCGCAGTTCCTGTGCCAGGCGCTGGGATTCGGTCAGCAGCGCCTCGGTGCGCGAGTTCGACTGGATGGTGCTGACGTTGACCGCGATGGTCTCCTTCAGCTGCTCCAGCAGGTCGATGTGGACGGTGCTGAAGGCGTTGATGGTCGCCAGTTCCAGCACACCGAGCACCTCGCCCTGGAACAGCACCGGCAGCACGATCACGTTCACCGGGGCGGCCGAGCCCAGTCCCGAGGAGATGAGCGCGTATTCCGGCGGCGCTTCGTGGACCAGTATCGTGCGCCGGTCGACAGCGGCCTGTCCGATGAGCGATTCGCCGGGGGAGAACCGCAGTCCGGTCTGGGATTTCGCCAGCCCGTAGGTGGCGATGCTCTCCAGCACCACCTCTTCCTGCTCGTCCTCACGGGCGAGGAAGAACGCGCCCTGCTGCGCGGACACGAGCGGCGTCAGCTCGGACAGGATCAGTGACGCCACGGACGCGAGATCGCGGTGACCCTGCATGAGCGCGGACAGCCGCGCGAGGTTGGTCTTGAGCCAGTCCTGCTCGCGGTTGGCCCGGGTGGTCTCCTTCAGGTTCGCGATCATCTGGTTGATGTTGTCCTTGAGTTCGGCCACCTCCCCGGACGCGTCGACGGTGATGTGCCGGGTCAGATCGCCGGCGGTCACCGCGGTGGCCACCTGCGCGATCGCGCGCACCTGGGTGGTCAGGTTCCCGGCCAGCTGGTTCACGCTTTCGGTCAGCCGCGACCACGTGCCGGCGACACCGGGCACCTCCGCCTGGCCGCCGAGCGTGCCGTCGGTGCCGACCTCGCGGGCGACACGGGTGACTTCGGAGGCGAAGGCCGACAGCTGGTCGACCATCGTGTTGATGGTCGTCTTGAGTTCGAGGATCTCGCCGCGCGCGTCGATGTCGATCTTCTTCGACAGATCGCCCTGCGCCACCGCGGTGGTCACCGTCGCGATACTGCGGACCTGGCCGGTCAGGTTGTCGGCCATGACGTTCACGTTGTCCGTCAACGCCTTCCACGTGCCCGCCACGTTCGGCACGCGGGCCTGACCGCCGAGGATGCCTTCCGTGCCCACCTCGCGGGCGACGCGGGTGACCTCGTCGGCGAACGCGCGCAGCGTCTCGACCATGCTGTTGATCGTCTCGGCGAGGACGGCGACCTCGCCTTGGGCGTCGATCGAGATCTTCTTCGACAGGTCGCCGTTCGCCACCGCCGTCGTCACCGTGGCGATGCTCCGCACCTGGTCGGTGAGGTTGGTGGCCATGACGTTGACGTTGTCGGTGAGGTCCTTCCAGGTCCCGGCGACGCCGCGCACCTGCGCCTGGCCACCGAGCTTGCCTTCGGTGCCGACCTCGCGGGACACCCGGGTGACCTCGTCGGCGAACGCCGACAGCTGGTCGACCATGATGTTGACGGTGTTCTTGAGCTCCAGGATCTCGCCGCGCGCGTCGACGATGATCTTCTGCGTCAGGTCGCCCTTCGCGACGGCGGTGGTGACCTGGGCGATGTTCCGGACCTGGTCGGTCAGGTTGTTCGCCATGAAGTTGACGTTGTCGGTGAGGTCCTTCCACGTCCCGGCCACGCCGGGCACCTGCGCCTGGCCGCCGAGCCGCCCGTCGCTGCCGACCTCGCGGGCGACGCGGGTGACTTCGTCCGCGAACGCCGAAAGCTGATCCACCATCGTGTTCAGCGTGTTCTTCAGTTCGAGGATCTCGCCCTTGGCGTCGACGGCGATCTTCTGCGACAGGTCGCCCTTCGCCACCGCGGTCGCCACCTGGGCGATGTTGCGGACCTGCGCGGTGAGGTTGTTCGCCATGAAGTTGACCGAACCGGTGAGGTCGCGCCAGGTCCCGGCGACCCCGGGCACCTGCGCCTGCCCGCCCAGCTGACCTTCCGTGCCGACCTCGCGCGCGACTCGCGTGACCTCGTCGGCGAACGACGAGAGCTGGTCGACCATCGTGTTGACGGTCGTCTTGAGTTCGAGGATCTCGCCGCGAGCGTCGACCGTGATCTTCTGCGTCAGGTCGCCCTTCGCCACCGCGGTGGTGACCTGGGCGATGTTGCGGACCTGGTCGGTCAGGTTGTCGGCCATCTGGTTCACCGAGTCGGTGAGCCCGCGCCACGTTCCGGCCACGCCCGGCACGGTCGCCTGACCGCCGAGACGGCCTTCGCTGCCGACCTCGCGCGCGACTCGCGTGACCTCGTCGGCGAATGACGACAGCTGGTCGACCATCGTGTTCAGGGTGTTCTTGAGTTCGAGGATCTCGCCCTTGGCGTCGACGTTGATCTTCTGCGAGAGGTCGCCCTTCGCCACCGCCGTGGCCACCTGGGCGATGTTGCGGACCTGATCGGTCAGGTTGTCCGCCATCAGGTTCACCGAATCGGTGAGGTCACGCCACGTACCCGCCGCGCCGGGGACCTGCGCCTGGCCGCCGAGACGGCCTTCGCTACCCACCTCGCGCGACACCCGGGTCACCTCGTCGGCGAACGAGGAGAGCTGGTCGACCATGATGTTGACGGTGTTCTTGAGCTCCAGGATCTCGCCGCGCGCGTCGACGTTGATCTTCTGGGTCAGGTCGCCCCGCGCCACCGCGGTGGTCACCTGGGCGATGTTGCGTACCTGGTCGGTCAGGTTGCTGGCCATCACGTTGACGTTGTCGGTGAGATCACGCCACGTGCCCGCCACCCCGGGGACCTCGGCCTGACCGCCGAGACGTCCTTCGGTGGCGATCTCGCGGGCCACTCTGGTGACCTCGGTCGCGAACCGCGAAAGCTGCTTGATCAGGCCGTTGACCGTCTTCGCGACTTCGGCGAACTGGCCCTGCAGCGGCCGCCCGCCGACTTCCAGCGGCATCGGCTCGGACAGATCGCCCTCGGCGACCGCCCCGAGGACGCGGTTGAGCTCGGCGGTGGGCCTGCTCACGTCCTCGATCAGCCCGTTGACGACGTCGACCGCGGTGGCCCAGCCGCCGGGGCCGATCTCGGCGGCGACGCGCTCGGTCAGCCTGCCTTCCTTGCCGACCGCCTCACGGACGCGCAGGAGTTCGGTCACCAGTCGCTGGTTCCGTTCGGCGATGTCGTTGAAGGCGCCCGCGAGCTGGGCCGCGAGCCCGTCACCGTGCGCCACGAGCCGCCGCCGGAAGTTGCCGTCCCCGAGGTCACGAGCCGCCGCGAGCAGGCGTTCCAGGGTCGCTTCGTCCACCTGGCCGCCACCACCTTCCACGGGGATCCGGTCCCTTTGGGAGTGCTGTGTCATCTGTGTCGACCCTCTCCACCACGCATGCCAAGCCATGGTCGTCGCATCAGCGTGCCATGATTCGACCTACACTTCGAGCCAGTCCGCCCGCTCACACTGCGCTACCCGCAAGGCAGGAGGAGGTCCGGGAATGGTGTCACGGCCGGCCCCGGCCTCGACGTCGCTCCCCTCGGAGTCGTCGACGGCGACCAGCGAGGGCGCGCTGCCCGAATCCGGGCGGTTCTGGCGTGAGCTGCTGGAAGACGTCCGTGACGCGGTGCTCGTACAGGACGTCGGCGGCGCGCTGCGCTGGTCGAATCCCGCCGCCCGCGAGCTGTTCGGCGGCGGCCGCCCGATACTGACCGCCGAAGGCCCGGACGTCGGGCATGTCGAGCACACCGGCCGCCGGTTCCCGGCCCGGATCCGGACCCTGCCCGGCGGCTGGCACGCGTGGACGGTGACCTCCGCGGTCGCGGCCGACGGCCCCCGCGTGGACGGCTTCCTCGCCGCTTCCGCACCCCGGCTGGCCTCCGCACGGGGACGGCACGGGACGGCGAAGGTGATCGCCGAGGTCGCCGCCGCCGAACTCGCCGACTGTGTGTTCGTGCTGCTGCCGACCACCCGCGGCCGGTGGGAATGGTGGAGCTGTGATCACCGCACCAACCACGGGCACGGCCGGATCCGCCGGGTCCCGGCCCAGCTCGCGCCGGTGCTCGCCGGCACCTTCGCCTCCACCGAGGAACCCGAGGCCAAGGCCGTGCCGGAGGAAGAGGTCGCGACGCTGCCCGCCATCGTCGCGGAACGGCTCGCCGTCCATCCGTCCGTGACGGTGGTCTCACTGGGGTTCGACGGCGGCGCCGGGGTCACCGGGGCGGTGGTGCTCGGCAGGCGCGGCGCGCCCGCGTTCGGCGAGGACCACCCGCGCGCGGTGACCGAGTTCGCCCGCGCGGCCGGGACGGCGCTGGCGAACGCGCACCGCTACGCCCACCAGGAAGAGGCCACCCGCGGTCTGGAGACCACGCTGCGCCCGACCCCGCCGCCGGACGTCCACGGCGTCAAATTCGACGTCTGGTACGAGCCGTCGGGCGGATTGCTCGACGTCGGCGGCGACTTCTACGACGTCCTGCCGCGCGAAGGCGGCGGCGCGATGTTCGTCCTCGGCGACGTGTGCGGGAAGGGCGCCGAGGCGGCCGCGCTCACCGGCCGGGTCCGGCAGACCCTCGCCGCGCTCGACCTCGTCGAGCACGACAACACCACGTTGCTGAGCCTGCTGAACTCGCTGCTCATCACCGGCGGCAGCGGCCGGTTCGCCACCTTGGTGCTCGGTTCGGTGCTGGCGGGTGAAGACGGTCTCGGCGTCACGCTGGCCTCGGGCGGGCATCCCGCGCCGCTGGTGGTGCGCCGCCGGGGCGGGGTCGACGAGATCACCCTGCCCGGCACGCTGGTCGGGATCTCCCCGCAGGCCCGGTTCGCCGAGACGGCCATCCGGCTGGCCGAGGGCGACGTCTGCCTGCTCTACACCGACGGCATCACCGAGGCGCGCCACCACGAGCGGCCGTCGGACCTGTTCGGCGACGAACGGCTGCGCGAACTGCTGGCAGGCTGTCAGGGGATGTCCGGCCGCCAGGTGGTCGCCCGGATCCGCACCGCGGTGCGGGAATGGCTCGGCAGCGGGACGCACGACGACATCGCCGTCCTCGCCATCGAGGCATCACGACCCGTTCAGTAGCCGTACCACCGCCCGCTCCACGATGTCGCGGGCCTCGTCGGGATCCGAGACCTTTTCCGCGCGTCGCGTCGCGCGCGCGATCGTCCGGTCCCGGCGGTAGGCGGTGATCACCCGAGGGTCCACATAGGACCGTCGCGCCACCGCGGGCGTGTTGCCGAGCCCTTCGGCGACTTCGGTCATCACTGCCTTCTCGACGCGCTTGATTCCTCTTTCGCTGGAAGGCTTTTCGGTCTCCGCGAAAGCCGAAGCGGCCAGGACGGTGGCGTTCCAGGTGCGCAGGTCCTTGGCGGTGAAATCGTCGCCCGCGAGTTCCTTGAACCGCTCGTTGAGGTCTTCGGCCCGGATCTGCTGCCACCCGCGACCGTTCCGGTAGGCGAGCAGGCGCACCTCTTCGCCGCGGGCACGCCTGAGCGAGCGGATCAGCCGGACGAGGCCCTCGTCCCGCAGGCGGACCTTCCGCCGGATCCCGCCTTTGGCCGGGTAGTCGCAGAGAAGACAGTCGTCCCGGACCGAAACGTGCTCGCACAGCAGGGTCGCCACCCCGTGCGTGCCGTTCTCGTCGGCGTAGCTTTCGCCGCCGGTCCTGAACACCCCGAGGTCGAGCATGCGGAGCGCGCCGGCGAGTACGCGTTCGCGGGTGAGACCGCGGGAAGCGAGATCCTCCTGGATGGTCCGGCGCAGCCCCGGCAGCCGCCGCGCCAGCGCGAGGACGCGCTCGTGTTTCTCCTCGTCACGGGCCCGTCGCCATTCGCCGTGGTAGAGGTACTGCTTCCGCCCGGCGTCGTCGATCCCGACGGCCTGGATGTGGGCGTTCCCGTGCGGGGAGATCCACACGCGGCGCCACGCCGGCGGGATCGCCAGCGCCTCGATCCGCTCGATCGTCTCCTCGTCCTTCAGCGGTTCGCCGTCCGGAGCCAGGTACCCGAAGCCCCGGCCTCTTCGCCGTCTCCTGATCCCGGGAGACCCCAGATCCGCTCGCCGCAATCGCATGCGCGGCGAATACCCCCGGTGATCGCGGTTCATACCCATGGTTCGGCGGAGCCGGTCCGGGGTAGCCGGGGGCGAACACGACTTCAGGAGGGAACCGATGGCGACATCGCTGAACGGACGCCGCGTGGCCATCCTCGCCGCGGACGGCGTGGAACAGGTCGAACTGGTCGAACCGCGCAAGGCGGTCACGGACGCCGGGGCGACGGCCGAGGTCGTCTCGCTGGAACCCGGCGAGATCCAGGCCATGAACGGCGACATCGACAAGGCGGACAGGTTCACCGTCGACCGGGTCGTCAAGGACGTCACGGTCGACGACTTCGACGCGCTCGTGCTGCCCGGCGGCACGATGAATCCGGACAACCTGCGCGCGGACGAGGACGCGGTCCGCTTCGTGCGCGACTTCGTGAACAGCGGAAAGCCGGTCGGGGTGATCTGTCACGGGCCGTGGACGCTGGTCGAGGCCGACGTGGTCCGCGGGCGAACGCTCACCTCGTATCCGAGCGTGCGCACCGACATCCGCAACGCCGGCGGCACCGTCGTCGACCAGGAGGTGGTCGACGACGACGGCCTGATCTCCAGCCGGAATCCCGGCGACCTCCCCGCGTTCTGTGCCGCGATCGTGGCCCGATTCGCCGGATAAACGAGTGGCGCGCGTCACAATGATGGGGGATCGTGGTGGCAGAGGAGGAGGTGCCGCGATGACCGTGCATGCCAGACGCTACGGCCGTTGGTGCCGTGAGCACTTCGAGACGGAGCACGAGGCGGACCAGCCGCGGCCCGTCGAAACCGAGGCCGCACCGGAGGTCGCCGACGCAGAGGCCGAGCAGGCCCAGGCCGGTGACGCGCCCGAAGCGAGACCGGGTTCGCTCAACTGAGCGGTCGCCGGTACCAGACCCGCTTCGGGCCGGGGAGGCCGATCCGCGAGACCAGATCGGTCACCACTCCGCCGATGATCAGCCACAGCAACGCGGCGAGACCGTCGTTGAACAGCGTCCGGAGTTTGAGTCCTTCCGGGGTGAACAGGTTCCGCAGCCCGAGCGAGACCGCTCGCGACCATTGGTCGATCAGCCGCGCGAACCCGTTCCCCGGATTGGCTTCGCCGAACACCAGCAGGATGTGCACGATCAGCACCAGCGCGAAGATCCAGCACACCGCGTGGACGAGGGCGTTGACGATCCGTACGACGCGGATCCTGGCGGGCGTCTGTTCGACGATCTCTTCCGGTGGCTCACGAGGGTCGTTGATGTAGGTCATCGCCGTCTCCCATCATCGTCCACTGTGGACACCCGGCCGGGCGGTCGCTCAGCCGGGAGGGCCTGGCCTGCTCTTCGTCGGGGGGCTGGGTTTGGTCTTGCTCGGCTTGCCCGAGGTGCTCTGCCGGTCGCTGGCGGCGGTCGTGTCCCTCGGTGCCGAAGTGGCACCGGCGCTTTCGGTGGTGCCGGACGGATCCGCGGAGGTGGGCCCGGCTTCGGTCACCACGACGGTGCCGCCGCTCGCCTTCGGGTCGCGGGTGGCCACCTCGACCGCCTCCGAGGATTGCGGCCCTTTGTCGCCCACCGGGGCGGACGAGCCGGTCGCCGCCGGGGGAAGCGGCCCGCCCGGAAGACCCGGCTGGTCGGCCGGGGTCTGGTTCATCGCGAGCAGCACCCCGACGGTGATCGCGGCGGCGGGCGCGCTGATGGCGGCGACCACGGCCGCCCGTTTGCGGGTGGCGGGCGCGAGGTGGGCGACCTTCGTGCCGGTGGAATCCTCCAGCAGGATCCGCGAGATCGCCGCGGCCGTCGGGCGCTGCGACGGTTTCCGCGCCGTCATCCCGCGCAACAGTGTCGTCATGGTCGCCGACAGCCCGGCCGGGATCCGCGGCGGCCGGTGCAGCCGCCCGACCGCGGCCTCGACCGGTGTCCCGGTGTACTCCCGCTCCCCGGTCAGGCATTCGAGCAGGACCAGGCCGAGTGAATAGACGTCGGCGGGCGGGCCGACGTTCTCGCCGCGGACCTGTTCGGGCGCCATGTACGCCGCCGTGCCCACGACGCCGCCGGTCTCGGTCACCCTGGTCGCGTCGAAGGCGTGCGCGACGCCGAAGTCACCGATCAGCGGACCGTCGTCGGCGATGAGGATGTTCGCCGGTTTCAGGTCACGGTGGGTGATGCCGTGCGCGTGGACGTGCGCGAGCGCGTCGGCCAGCCGGGCGGTCAGCTCGACGACCTCGTCCTGGGGGAGCGGGCCGGAACGCAGCCGCTGGGCCAGGTTCGGCCCGTCGACCAGGCGCATCGTGAGATAGGTGTAGCCGTCGTCGGAGCCCGCGTCGTACAGCGGGACGAGCCCGGGGTGGCGGACCGCGCTGAGGGTCTGGATCTCCTGCTGACGGCGGCGCTCGTCCCGGGTCATCGTGTCGGCGTGGAACAGCTTCAGCGCCACTTCGCGCTGTTCGAGCAGGTCACGGGCGCGGAAGACGCGTGCGGTCGCGCCGCGGCCGAGCAATTCCCCGACCTCGTACCGGCCGGCGAGCCGTCGCGGAAGATGGTCCGGGTCATGGACGTTCAGGCTGAACCGGCGTTCGGTGGTCGCGGCATCGGGTTCTTCCTCCTCGTCACCGCGCGAACCCGCGTCGTCCATCGGTGTTACCTCCGTCTCACCGGCCGAACGCCGTGTACCCGGTCCGGCCCCGGGCGAAACAAGGTTGGGGAGCCTACCGGAGACGGTCCGCGGGTTCACCCCGAACGGCGGGCAACCCCGGCGCGGACGGGACGTCTCGTGGTCATGAAGCCGAACCGGTGGGCCGCGCTCGCCGCCGCCGCACTGACCGCCCTGGCCGTCTTCACCCCGCCTGCCGCCGCCGATCCGCTGGTGCCCAAGGGTTTCGCGCCGGCGTCGACGAGCTGGACCGGGCCGCTGCGGGGATTCGTCCTCGGATTCGCGCCGTGCGGGAAACCCGGATGGTGCGCGTCCCTGCTGTCGACGACCGACGGCGGGAAGCGGTGGCGGCGGGCCGGCGAACCGCCGATCTCGTTGCCGGACAACCACAATCAGGTCAAGCTCACGGTGATCGACGAACGCGACCTCTTCCTCTCCGACGGCACCCGGCTGCTCGCCAGCCGCGACGGTGGCGGCAACTGGTCCGAGGTCAGGCTCGCCGGGATCCGGGAACCCTTCTACATTTCGAAAATCACCGAAGCGGGCCCTCGGGTGTTCGCGATGGTCACCGGTTTCGGCAGCCCGTCGACGACGACGCTGTACGCCGGGATCGCCGGCACACGGCTTCTCCTGCCCGTCCCGGGATTCAGCGTCACCGGCTCGACGACCTACGGCGACATCGCCACGAGCGGCGGCGTCCAGGTGTCCATGGGCGCGGACTACCGCGTGCAGAAGTACTGGACGTCCACGGACGGCCTGACCTTCGCGACCGCGCCGCCGCCCTGCCCGGCGGACAGCTCGGCTTCGCTGAGCGGAGTCCGGCGGGGTCACGTGCTGGCGCTGTGCAGCGGGGGACCGGGGACGCCGCAGCCGGGCGCGACCGTCCGGCGCCTGTGGCGCGCGCCGAAGCTCGGCGGGCATTTCACCGGGACGGCGCAGGCGCCGACGCTCGGGATCGACCAGAGCTTCAGCGCGGCTTCGCCCGCGGCGGCGACCGTCGCGGCGGAAGGCGGCGGCACCGGATTCCTGCACAGCACCGCCGACGGCGGGACGACCTGGACGACGACCGTGCTCAGCGGCCGCGGGGTCTGCCTCAACGATCTGGACTTCCCGGACGAACGGGTCGGCGTGGTCGTGGACGGGCTGCCCGACGCGGAGGGCGGGTCCGCCGTGTACCGCACCACCGACGGCGGACGCACCTGGCGTGAACTCGGCTTCGGGTGATCGTCGCAGGTGGTCAAGGCCCTTGGGGAGGTTCACGAGGGTGCACGCCATGTCGTAATCTGTGTACGGTCCGTCGATGTCGAGGGAGCCGTGGGCACGTTCGCGTGGCCCGTGCGCGGCTGAAGGGTGGAACGTGTCCATGACTTCGGACGAGGTCCGGTCTGTGCCGAGGCGCCCGCTTCCCCTCGACTACAGCAAGCCCAACCTCGCCCGGATGAAGGACGTCCTTCTCGGCGGGCACGACCACTACGAGGTCGACAGGCGCGCCGTCGAAGACCTGCTCGCCCTCGCTCCCGACGCCGCCGCGATGGCCAAGGAATTCCGCGCCTGGGCGAACCGGGTGGTCCGGTTCCTCGCCGGTGCGCGCGGTATCGACCAGTTCCTCGACCTGGGCTCCGGGCTGCCCACCGCGGAGAACACCCACCAGGCGGCGCAGCGGTACAACCCGGACGCGCTGGTCGTCTACGTCGACCACGACCCGGTGGTCCAGGCGCACGGCCTGGCGCTGCTGGAGGACCACCTCGTCCACGTCAGCGGCGCGGATCTGACCGATCCCGGGCAGACCCTCGCCGATCCGGTGGTCGCCGAGCATATCGAGCTCGACCGCCCGGTCGCGGTGATCCTGAACTCGGTGCTGCACCACATCGAAGACTTCGACAAGGCACGAGCCGTCGTGCGCGCCTACGTCGACGCGATCGCGCCGGGGTCCTACGTGCTGATCACGCACGATTTCACGCCCGGCGAAGGCGCGCGTGGCGCGCTCGCCCGGAAACTCGACGATCTGATGGCAGGCACCGGGCACCGCACGGTGCACCGCGGCCGCGACGAGATCGAGTCGCTGTTCGATGGGCTGGACATCCTCGAGCCCGGCGTGGTCCACCTGCACGAATGGTGGCCGGAAGGCCCGCGTCTCGCGCCGCTGACGGAGCTGAACCACCTGAGTCTCGGCGGGGTGGGGATCAAGCCTTAAGGAGCCCGCGCCCTGCCGTCATCGGCGTGTTGCGAAAGCCACTTTCGCAACCTTCAACGTTGCGAAAGTGGC
>NZ_JBHXIB010000057.1:0-8720 GCF_042723975.1 Amycolatopsis sp. NPDC058340
TCCCAAACCCCGCGCCGCCGGCGGGCGGGCCGCCCCCCCGGCCTTCCCCAACCCCACTCCCACACACTCCCCTTTGCCTTTGGTGTCCCCCCCACCACGCCGCTTCACACCGGAATGAGCCCGCAAGTCAGCCGATCCGGACCGAGATCGGCGGCCGGAGATGCGGGCTGAGATCAGGGTCACCGCGACCGCCCACGTGTGAACCCCGCGCTCCTTGGGTACCCCAAGCCTGCGCCCATGCTCTTGGCACAGCTGGGAAACCCGCTAAGGAGAACGCGTGGGTATCACGAGAACAAGACAGGCATACGAATTCCCCACCGGCATCGCCCCGCCCCTGGGAGAGGTCCGGGCTTGGCTGCGGGACAAGCTGAGCGAGGTCGGACGCGCCACCGTCGCGGACACCGAGCTGCTGACCACCGAACTGGTCACCAACGCGCACGAACACGCGGACGGCGTCGCCGAGCTCAGGGTCTCCGTCCCCTCGGGCCGGGACGTCGTCCGCGTCGAGGTCGACGACCGCCGTCCGCGGCTGCGGCCGCGCCGCGTGACCAAGGACGACCCGACGAGCCCCCGCGGTCGAGGGCTGGCGCTGGTCGAGGCGATCAGCACCGAATGGGGCGTGGACACCGGCGCGGGGTTCAAGACGGTGTGGGCGGAGATCCCCGTGTGCTGAACTACTTCGACTCGACGCGGCCCAGCGGATCCGCCGCCCCCGCCAGCTCCTCGCAAGCCTCCTTCCAGGCGGTGTCGCCCGGGTAGAGCTCGGCGCGGAGATACGCACAGGTGAGGCGCCCCACCGCGGCCACCCGTTCCGGGTTCTCGTCCGTCGTCTCGGCGACGTCGTAACCGGACACCCCGCCGAGCCCGTGCTCGGCGCCGAACAGGGTCAACAGCGTTTTCGGTCCCGGCGAAAGGAAGTACGGGTCGGTGTGCCATTCCGGCCCCCGGACCGTCAGGTGCCCGGAGTCGTCCTTGTCCCCGGCGACGACGAGCGCGGGGGTCGTCATCGCGGAGAAGTCCGTGCTGAGGAAGAAAGGATAGTTCTCGGCCGCGAACTCCGTGACCGCGTCGCCGCCGCGGCCGGGTGCG
The DNA here is from genome assembly GCF_042723975.1 of Amycolatopsis sp. NPDC058340. Classification (NCBI taxonomy): domain Bacteria; kingdom Bacillati; phylum Actinomycetota; class Actinomycetes; order Pseudonocardiales; family Pseudonocardiaceae; genus Amycolatopsis; species Amycolatopsis sp. NPDC058340. The sequence continues at coordinate 1,090 of NZ_JBHXIB010000057.1, forward strand.
GCGAGCAGGACTCCGGCGGAGATCCGAGGCTCGGCGAGGCGCACTTCCTCACCAGTGCGGGGATCGGTGTACCGCGCACCCAGCAGAAGGCTCGCGGTGTGCCCGCCCATCGAATGCCCGGCCACCGCGACCCTCCCCCGGTCCAGCCTGCCCCGTAGCAGCGGGACGGCGTCCTCGATCTCGTCGAGCCGGTCGAGGATCCGGATCATGTCCTCGGCCCTGGATCGCTGGTACAGCGGTGCCTCCGGGTCGCCGGGCGGCAGGGTCAGCGTCCGTGAGCTCAGATGGGTCGGCTGGACGACGGCGAACCCGTGCGCCGCCCAGTGGTTCACGAGCGGGGCGTAGCCGTGCATCGACGAGAGATGGTTCGACGGCCCCTGTCCGTGTGACAGCAGGATGATCGGCAGCTCGTTCCCGCTCGCCGGCACGGAGATCCGCAGCCGCAGGTCCACGGCCCGGTCCGGCGTGGACAGCTCCACCGGGGCGATCGAGATCACTGGCGTGCTCATGATGGGTTTCCTTTGCGATGGGGCACCGCGCTAAGCGGAACACTGTTCCACAAACATACGGAGCAGTGTTCCGCTTTGTCAAACGCCGCACGCAAGGTGTTTCCGCGCCCAGTCGCCGAAGCCCGTGAGCGGGATGCCGAGGTCCCGCGCGAACTCCGGACGTCCCGGCTGGCCGATCACGTTCAGCCACTCGTGCGAGGCACCCATCGGCGGCATCCCGGCGGCGATCGCCTGCTCGACGGTCATGTCCGGGGCGGTCAGGCTCGTCCCCAGCACATCGGACAGGACGGCGGCGATCTCGGCCATCGTCAGGAAGTCGCTCGCGAGTTCGAGTTCGACCCCGGCGAACCGCTCCGGTTCGGCGATGGCCGCCGCGGCGGCGGCGCCGATGTCGTCGACGGCGGCCAGCGAAAGGGCCGTCGAAGGCTTGATGACGCTCACCAGGCCGCCGTCCACCCCGCGCGGGAACAGGAATTTCATGTCGGGCAGGAAGTTCTCCATGAAGAAGCCCGGCTTGAGCAGTGTCCACCGCGGGAAGCCCGCCTCGCGGAGGCGGTCCTGGATCGCCGCCTTGGCGCCCAGCGTCGGCTCCATCGAGGCCCAGCGGCCTTCGGCCCAGCCGTCCGCCTCGACGTGCTGACCGGCTCCGGAAACGGAAGTGTGCACGAACTGCGGGACCCCGGCCGCCTTCGCACCCTCGATGAGATTGACGCCTTGGGTCACCTCGCCGGCGAAATCGAAACCGTCCTCGTTCACGCCGGGCATCTGCACCGAGAAGACGGCGCGAGCCCCCTTGGCCGCGCGGATCACGGAGTCGACGTCGTGAAGATCGCCGACGACGAGTTCCGCACCGAGCGCTTCGACCGCTTTCGCCCTGGCCGGGTCGCGGACGAGGGCGCGGACGGGGACGCCGGCCGCGAGCAGGGCGCGGGCGGTCGCCCCACCCTGCCTGCCGGTGGCGCCGGTGACCAGAACGGGTGCTGCGGACATGACGGCTCCTTCGGATCGACTAAGTGGCGGGGCCCGCCACTTATCGTCCGCTACAATATGGCGGGCCCCGCCACTTATGCAAACACCGAGGTGAAGCCATGTCTGACGGTCGGCGCGCCGACGCGCGGCGGAACTACGCGCGTATCCTCGCGGTGGCCGAGGAAGAAGTCGCGGCACACGGCTCCGGTGCTTCGCTGGAGCAGATCGCCCGCACCGCCAACGTCGGCTCGGCGACCGTGCGCCGCCACTTCCCCACCCGCCGGGCGCTGCTGGAGGCGGTCTCCGCGAACCGGATCGCCGCGTTGTGCGCCCGCGCCGCCGAATTGACCGGCGAAGCAGACAGCCGGGAAGCGCTCCTGACCTGGCTCGACGAGGTCGTCGTCTACTGCGTCTCCGCCCGTGGCCTCGCGGCCGCGCTCTCGTACGACGGACCCACACACGAGAACTCCTGTTCCACCGCCATCGAGGACGCCGGGGAACCGCTCCTGCGACGGGCCGCACGGGACGGCGCGGTGCCGCCGGAAGTCACCGTCGCGGATCTGATCACGCTGATCGTCGGCATCGTCCTGGCCACCGAGCACCATCCGGATCCGGCCGCCCGGGCGGATCGGCTGTTCCGGCTGGCCGTGGCGGGGCTGAGCCCCCGGCCGTGAAAGGGGCCGGAGTGGTCGCCCACTCCGGCCCCGGCACGGATTCCGCCTACCGTGTGCCGCGGCGGTCCGATGAGACCACCGCCGGCACCGGAGCACCGTTGATCACGAACTGCGACCCCGGCTCACGGACGATGTCGCCGTTCGCGGAGTTGCTGATCGCCACGTTCGTCAAGGTCGCGCTGCCACGGGCGCCGCTCATCGCGAGGATGCCCGCGCCGTTGTTCGACTTGTCGATCTTGACGTTGGTGAGGGCCGCGGTCACGACGCCGCCGCCCGTCTTGAACTGGACACCGTCGTAGGTCGAGTCGTGGATCTCCGTGTCCCGCAGCACGACCCCGGGAATGTCCTTGCCCTGCGCGAAGAACGTGATCGCGCCGAACTCCTGCTGCTCGCCCCAGAACACGCCGCCGCAGCGGTACAGGGCGTTGTTCGCGATGAGGGTCTCCCCGGAGAACGGCAGCGGGTCGTGGTCCGTCGCCAGCATGATGCCCGGGTAGTTCATCGTGTCGTGCACGATGTTGTTCTCGATCTTGTTGCCGTAGCCGCCGTAGACCGCGATCCCGTTGGCACGCCACGGAAGCTGGATCGTGTTGTTGGCGAACACGTTGTCGTGCGCGATGTCCTGCGAAGGGTCCTTCACGTACTGGTTCGCCCACACCGCTAGCGAGTCGTCACCGGTGGTGCGGAACGACGAGTTGAACACCTTCGAGTTCCGCGTGCCGTTGGTGAAGTTGATGCCGTCGGCGTAGGTGTTCCGGATCCGCATACCGCTGAACTCGAGGCCGTCACCCGGGCCCCAGAGCGCCGGGACGTTGCTGTAGTCCCGGCCGACCCACGCGCCGACGTTGGCGTGCTCGATCCACACGTTCGTGATCTTCGTGCCGGTGCCGAACCGGCCGTTGAGCCCGACGCCGCCTTCCGCGCCGCCGTCCCCGCCGCGGATCCGGCCGGAACCGAAGATGGCGATGTCGGAGATCTGCGTGTTCTTGTCGATGTCGAACCCGAAGTTGCCCTCGTGCGGATGGTTGATACCGCCCGCGTCCTGCGGCTCGATCAGCGAGTACAGCTGCGAATGCCACATGCCCGCGCCCCGGATCGTCACGTTGGAGATGCCGACCTGGTTGTACTGGCCGCCGCCGTTGGGCACGTTCGGGTCGTCGGTCAGGATCTTCTTCTCCTGCCGCCACTGCCCAGCCGGGATCCAGACACAGGCGATCACACCGTTCTGGTCGTCGGTCACCGCGCGCTGGATCGCGGCCGAGTCGTCGTTCCCGTCGTTCGGCACGGCGCCGTACTCCGTGATCGACGTGCAGTTCGCGGGTTTCTCCGCCGCCGGGGCGACCTGCTCCAGATCGATGAGATCCACGATGTAGAACGCCGCGTTGTCACCGCTGTCCCGCTGCAGCTTGAACTTCGTTCCCGGCGGGTACGACCGGGACAGCAGCGCGTGCGATTCGTCGAACAGGCGCCGCGCGTTGGCCTGCGGGGTGTTGGTCAGGCCTTCGGGGTCGTCGGTGCTGCCGTAAAGCCAGCTGTGCTTCGACGACAGCGTCAGCTTCTGCGCGAACGTCCCGTTGACGTAGAGGCTGATGGTCGCGTCCTGCCCGCCGCCGCCGGGGGCGTCCGGGATGGAGTTGCGCACGACGATCGAGTTCGCCTCGTTCGCCGACGTGAACTCGACGTACTGGCCCTGGTTCGCCAGCCGCACGGATTTGCGGCCGGAGGACTCGGTCGCGAAGTTCGTGTGGCCGAAGGTGCGCAGCGGGTCGGCTTCCAGCAGTTGTCCTTGGTACTGCGCGGCTTCCGCCTCGTACTCGACGTACGGGACGGCCGCGCCGCGACCGACGACGATCGCCCGCGAGAGGGTGTTGTTGGACTCGTTGGTCTCCGTGACCGTGCCGGTCGCGTCGGCCGTCGCGGTCAGGGTCGCGCCACCGTCGGCGGCGGTCCAGGTGCCCGAGATCGCGACGTTCACGGTGGCACCCGCCGCGATCGCGCCGGTGGCGCCGGTCAGCGTGGTGCCGCCGACGGCCAGCCGCGTCACCGAAGCGTCCGCGCCGCTCGTGCCGCGGTTGTGCACCGCGACGGTGAAGGACACCGCCGCACCGGCCGCCGGATTGGGCGGGTTCGACGTGATGCCGGTGACCTCGAGGTCCGGCCCCGGCGCCTGCGCGACGACCAGCGGGGTCGGCGAGGTGTAGGTGTTGTTGGTTTCGTTCTGCTCGGCCACCGTTCCCGCCGGGTCCGCGGTCGCGGCCACGGTGTATGTGCCCTGTGGACGCGTTCCCGCGTCGACGGTCACCGTCGTGGACGCGCCGGCGGCGAGTGCCCCGACCGCCGCTTCGCCGACGACGGTGCCGCCGAGGCTGACGTTCACGGTCGTGGCCGCCGCGTTCGCGGTGCCGGTGTTCTTCACCGTCGCCGAGACGGCGAGTTTGCTGGTCTCGGTCGGATTCGACGGCGTCCACGTCGTGTCGGTGACGACGAGGTCCGGATTCGGCGCGGGAGTGCCGATCACCTGGAATTCCGCGACCTGCCCGCCGGGAGCGCCGGAGTTGGCGAAGAATTGCAGGCGTACGTCCGAAGCGCGTCCGCTGACCGGCACGACCACCGAGTTCTGGTTGCCGGCCGGGTCGAAGCGGTGATCGGCACGCGCGGAAAGCGAGGTGAACGCGGTGGCGCCCTGTGCGCGGCCGAGGATCTCGAAGTTCTGCGTCCGCGCGCCCCAGATCGCGTCCGGGTTGAGCTTCACCACGACCGAGTCGACCTCCGCGTCGACTCCGAGCTTCACCGTCAGCGAGTTCGGATAGCCCGCGGCGGACTCCCAGTAAGTGGCGGTGTTGTTGTCGTTGGCGTTGGCGGGGACGAACGAGTGGACCGCCGAGGTGGCCTCGATCGGTTTGCCCGCGGCCAGGTTCGCGCCCGCGCTCGTCCCGGAGCGCACGACGTGGTTGCTGTCGCCGGACTCGTTGCCCGCCGCGTCCTTGGCCCGCACGAAGTACTCGACCCGTGTCCCCGTGGGCCGGGATTCGGTGAACGTGGTGCCGGTGATCGTCGTGACCGGCGTGCCGTCGCGGTAGACGGTGTAGCCGGTGACCCCGACGTTGTCCGCCGAGGGTGACCAGGACAGCCGGATCTGGCCGGCGGCGGGCTCGGTCAGCGCGAGGTTCGCGGGTGCGCTCGGCGCCTGCGTGTCACCGGTGTCCGGTCCGTACAGCTCGAATTCCGACAGCTGCGCGGCGGGCCACCGTGTGTTCGCGGTGATCTGCAGCCGCACGTAGCGGGCCGACGCGGTCATCGGGATCGTGACGGTGTTGACGCCGGGCGCGAACGCGTATCCGGTCGGCGCGGCGAGGTCGGTGAACGCCGTGCCGTCGGTACTCCCGCGCACGGCCAGGGTCTGGGTGCGGGATTCCCAGCCGGACGGCAGTTTCAGCACGACCCGCGACAGGGATTTGGCCGCCCCGAGGTCGGCCTGGATCCATTGCGGGAACGCGTTGTTGGCGGATTCCCAGTAGCTCTCCCGGTTTCCGTCGACGGCGTTCGCGACGGGATAGCCGGGCAGCGCGCTGCTCGCCGACACCGTGCGGGTCAACGGGACCTCGGCGAGCGCCGCCGGACCGGGTGGGGCGGCGGGATCGGGTGGTGGCCCGCTCGCGGCGGAGGCGAAGGAGAGTCCGGCGACGGAAAGCCCCGTGACCAGGAGACCGGCGACGATCCGGGACAGGCGCATACGTGTCATGGCGTCTTCTCTTCTTTGAGACGGCGGGGAGGGAGCCAGAGCCGTACGAGCATGCAACAACCCGGAGACAAAATGCAAGAAGTTGACATGTTTCAGAAATTTTGCGACAGCGCCGTACCGGCGAGGCTATGGGCCGTTGGTCGGCACACTTGTTCTCCGAGACTCGCGCTTTCCTTCCACACCACAAGAGAAACAGCGGCTACGTATTCCACAGATCCGGTGCACATCTGTACACTCAATGCAGGCGAGCCGCGTGGAGGTCGAACTCTGATGGACGTGACGAAAACCTTGAGGTCCGCACTCACCGGGACGACGACCGAGTCGAGGTCCGCCGTCCGGGAGCTGCGACGGGAGACCGAAGACCTCGTGGCGCGCCGCGCGGGCCGGACGGCGAACCGGCTGACCGAACTGGGCGAACGGCTCGCCGATCTGGTCCTGGTCTCGGGGAGCAGGCTCGCGGGCCTCGCCGATCGGCACAGCAAGCCCGTGGGCGAGGGTGTGCGCCGGGAAGCGGGCCGGATCGGCGAATCGGTGGAGCGGTTGTCCGTCACGCTGTCGGACCGGGCCATCCTCCTCGCCGAGGAACTGCTCGATCCGCAGCCTTCCCGGAAACGCCGGCGTCGCTAGGCGATCGGCGGCGGTTCGTACCGATGTCGTCGGGTGGGCAGGCGTTCCCGGTCTGTGAGGGCCTCCTTCACTACCTTCAGGGTAGGTAAGGAGGCCCTCACGGACCGGATGGGACCACCAACGGCCAGAACCCGCGTAGGTACCAAAGTGGCACATCGGTGCCACCGGCACTCGGATGCCGAAAGCGCGGGTCCCATGCCGCCCGGCGCCGCCTTCTCCCGTCTTTAGTCGCTATCAACCGCCGTATCCGCTTGCCTAGCATGGGAAAACCGGTATCGGATCCGGCCGGGCGATCCCTGGTGATCCGCCGTGGCCGTAAACGGGTGACCCGTCGCTTTCCCGTTCCTTTCCCTGATTCCCCTGCATTGGAAGGCACCCATGCGCATCCGAGGTCTCCTCACCGCCCTGCTGTGCGCGGCCGGGCTCACGACGGTCGCGCCCGCCGCCGACGCGGCCCCCATCATCGACGGCGAATACGCCCAGTCCGGCCCGTGGGCGGCCATGATCGAACAGAACGGCGAGCAGTGGTGCTCCGGGTCGATCATCAGCGCCCGCTGGGTCCTCACCGCCGAGCACTGCGTCGACGAACCCGGCGCCGAATACTCCGTCCGGGTGGGCAACGTCGACCACCAGGCCGGCACGTACGCCGCGGTGGCCGACATCTACACCCCGTCCAGCGGCGCCGACATCGCACTGTTGAAACTGGACCGCTCGGTGACCACGACGTACGCGTCCCTCGGCACCTCCGTCGCCGTCGGCGACACCGAATACGTTTATGGCTGGGGCTACAACGAAGACGGCGATCTGCAGCGTTACCTCAAGGTCGCCCGGATGACGGTGACCAGTGTCGGGAGTGGACTGATCAAGGCCCGCCGGGGCAACGGGTTGACCAACGGCGGCGACTCGGGCGGGCCGGTCTTCGTCGACGGCAAGCAGGTCGGCGTGCACATCGCGGGCAACAAGGTGGACAGCTCGACGCACACCGCCATCTCGGCGAACCGCACCTGGATCCGGAACACCTCGGGGGTCTAGGTCCGAACCGGTCCGGGAGCGGTGGCGCCACCGCTCCCGGACGGCGGGGTGGCAGGTGGGCAGTGGGATCGAAGGCCC
>NZ_JBHXIB010000057.1:8730-49818 GCF_042723975.1 Amycolatopsis sp. NPDC058340
TCCTTTTCTCTTCATCTTACTTCTTCCTTTTTTTTTTTGGTTTGGTTTGGCTGTTATTTTTTTATAAGACCCCGCACCTAACCGGCCCGGGAGCGGTGGCGCCACCGCTCCCGGACCGCTGAGAGGCAGGTGGACAGTGGCATCGACGACCCCGGACGGGCTCGGCCCGCAGCTGGGCAGGCTGGGCCTCGGCGAGACCGCCGCCCGGATCTACCGGCGGATGCTCGAAAGCGCGCCCGTCAAGGCCGAAGACCTGGCCTGGCGGGAGGACGACGCGGAGAACGTCGAGCTGGCGCTGAAGGAACTGGCCGACGCCGGCCTCGCGGTGTCGTCCGGAGTGGACGGACGCGAATACCTCCCGGCGAACCCGAGCGAAGCGCTCACCGCGTTGACCACGCGAAGACAGGCCGAACTGCACGACGCGCGGCTCGCGGTCCAGACCGCGTACCGCGCCTTCAGGCGGGCGCACTCGGGGATGCCGAACGCTCAGGACCTGCTCGAAGTGGTCACCGGCGACGCCATCATCCCCCGGCTGCAGCATCTCGCGACCACGGTGCGGCACCAGGTGCGCCGTCTCGATTCCCCGCCCTACTTCACCGGCGGCCGCCGGAATCTCCTTGAGGAGGAGCAACTTCGGCGCGGGATCGGTTACCGTTGTGTCTACAGTGGAGCGTCGTTCGGCGATCCCGGCTATCTGGCCGCGAACATCCTGCCGTGCCTGCGAGCCGGCGAGCAGGCCCGTCTGCTGCCCGAACTCCCGGTGAAGCTGACGCTGTTCGACGACCGTGCGGCCACCATCGCGCTGACCATCCGCGAGGCCGATCGCAACCAGTCCATCGTCATCGTGCGCCCCTGCAGCCTCTTCTCCGCGTTGGAGGGACTGTTCGAGACGTCCTGGGCGGCCGCGCTCCCGATCGACCGGCGGGGCCGGACGTCCGGGCAGCCGATCCGGCCGGTCGAACGGGAACTGCTGCTCCTGCTCGCCGCCGGGCGCAAGGACGACGAGATCGCCGCCGAGCTCGGCGTCAGCAGACGCACGCTGTTCCGCTATCTCGAGAACCTGATGGACCGCGCGGGCGTGTCCAGCCGGTTCCAGCTGGGAATCTTCGCCGCGCACAACGACTGGCTCTGAGAACCGGGTTCTCACCCGGCCGGGGTCACCCGGATGGACCTTCCCCGCTGCGGCGAACGCGCCGGGAGCGGATGGTGATCTTGGAAGGAGGGCGGAATCATGGGGAATCACCGGCACCACACCGGCACCGCGTCGCTCCGGATCGCCACCGCCGGCCTGCGGGTGTTCGCGGTCGTCGTCGCGATCGCGGCCTGCGCCTGGCTCGCGCTCTGGCTCGCGTTCACCCTCTGAGACCCGCCGGTCCCGGCTGGGATTCGGGCGGGCTCTCGGGTTCCGGCACCGGGCGGTCCGGTCCCGGACCGGGGACCCGTTCGGGCACCCCGGGGTCCGGGACCGGCTCCGGCCTGCCCGGGTCGGGCACGGGTTCGGGAATACCGGGTTCCGGCGGCATGGGGTCCGGCGGCGCCGGAGGCGCGGTCGTTCGAGGACTCGTCATCGCACTACCTCCTGATCACGCCACTACCCGATGCGCCACCGGCCGAAACGGTCCGCTAGCCCGTATGGGTGGCGATCCAGTCCGCGATGACGTCGGCGCGGGAGGTCGTCTCGATCCCGGCGTGCGGGCAGTCGGGTCCGGTGGCCTCCAGCGAGACCAGCGCGCCGCCCGTGTCCCCGGGGACGAAGTACGGCGCCCCCGAGTCGTATGTGCAGGCACTGGTCGTGATCGACGGTGCGGCGCCGCGGACGCCGAGCGTCGTCGGGGCCACCGTCGCCACCTGCACGGTGCCTTGCTGCATCCGGGTGGCCGGAGCGGGATTCTTGGCGGTCAGGCTCCCCCAGCCCGCCAAGGTCAGCTGCTGGCCGACCTTGGGGAGCACCCGGTTCACCGTCAGCGGGGTCACCGTCGTCACCGGGGTGTCCAGCTTGATGAGGGCGACGTCGTTTTCCTTCGCCTGCAGCACTTCGGTCGCCTTGCGGGCCACACCCGATTCGACCGCCTCGTCGACAAGGCCCAACGTCACCATCGTCGGATACGGCATCTTGCCGGCGACCCGCTTGCGGTGCGCGTCGTGGAAGCAGTGCCCCGTGGTGACGACCCAGCTCGGCGCGACCAGCGCGCCGGTGCAGTAACTGCTGTAGGTCGAGCCGTCGGGGCGCGGGATCTTCGTCATCGCGATCTTCGCGACGAACCCGAACCGCCCCGGCGGGACATCGGTGCCGTGGGCGACGTCCGGCGCGGCGAGCGCGGCCGGAGCGGTGGTGATGGTCAGGACAGCAGCGGCCAGCAGGGCGCGCAGACGCAATTTCTTACCCTTCGTCGATGAGGTGATCCGAGGCTAGGACCCCCTGCCCGACAAGGGGAATTCCCCGACCAGGTGTCACCCGATGGCACGCCCGCTCCTCGATCGGTCCCGCGCGGCGGGTGAGCCAGTGGCGATAGGGAAGGCTGTTTTCGGTGTCTGACCGGTAAGCCGCCTCGGCCGCCGCGATCAAGGCACCGGTGTCCTCGCCGAAGGCGCCTTCCGCGCTCCAGGCGATCAGATACCGCATCCACAGCGGATCCCCCGCGAGCGGCCGGATCGCGATCCCCGGTGAAGCGGGGAAGGTGACCTGGCACGGGGAAATCGCCCGGCCCGCGGCGATCAGGCGTTGCACGGGGCGCAATTCCGTGCTCCGGTGCGCGACCTGTGGCCGGAAACCCGCGCGGGCACAGGCTTCTTCGAAGCACTCCGGCCATCCGGCACCGTCGGACGGCCCGAGCACCCACCGTTCCCCGGCGAGCTCGGCGAGCTCGATCTCGGCGCGGCGGGCGGCGGGATGGTCCTCGGCGATCGCCACGAACACCGGTTGCGTGGCCAGCGGCCGCGACGTCACCCCCGGGGCCGACGGCAGGAGGTGGCCGGGATAGTCGGCGACGACCGCGGCGTCGAGCTGCCCGCCCGCCACGAGATCCAGCAACCGCAACGGCGAGAACTCGGTGGTCACCGAAACCGCTTGTCCCCGGCCCGAATCACCGAGCCGGTCCGCGAGTTCGACGACCATCGACCCGCCGATCCCACCCAGCGCGACAGGACGTTTCTCGCCTTCCGACAGGAATCGCGCCGCGTCCCGGTGCATCGTGTCCGCCGCGGCGAGGACGGCACGGGCGCGGACGAGCACGCATTCGCCGAACGCCGTCGGGAAGACGCCGTCCCGCCCCCGGACGAACAAGGTTCCGCCGAACGCGCGCTCGATCCGTTGCACGGAGGCGGTCAGCGCGGGCTGGGTGCTCCCGATCCCGATCGCCGCGCGCGTGATGCTGCCCGCGTCGGCGACGGCGCACACGACTCGCAGGTGACGTAACTCGACGTCCATCACGCGGACCTTATGGCCACTTGGGATGTGCCGGAAGCCGTCGAAAGTCGGGATCGTTTTTCGTACTCCACTCCCCCTCCCCGCAAGGAGTACGCATGCGACGCGTCTGCCTCATGGTCGCGCTGACCGCCGTCCTCGTCGCCGGGTTCGTTCCCGCGACGGCGTCGGCGGCTCCCCGATTCACGACGTCGATGGAAGCCTTCGAGCCCGGAGGAACCATCACCCGGGTGGACGTCACCCGGCCCGTTTCGGACCGGGCCGCGGCGACGCAGCGGATCGCCGCCGCGGTGACCCCGATCGAGACCAACGGCCCCAGCGAGACCACCTTCGACCTGGTCTTCGTCGGTGACGGCTACACCTCTACGCAGCTGGGTACCTATTCGCAGCACGTCCGCTTCAGTGTCGCGGCGCTGTTCGCCATCGAGCCGTACAAGAGCTACCGCAAGCAGTTCAACCTCTGGCAGGTCGACGTCGTCTCGGCCCAGTCCGGCATCACCAACGACCCGACGCAGGGCATCCGGCGCAACACCGCGCTGGGCTCGTACTTCTGGTGCGGCGGCATCGAACGGCTGTTGTGCGTCAACGAAACCAAGGCGAACCAGTACGCCGCGGCCGCGCCGGACGTCGATCAGGTCATCATGCTGGCGAACACCACGAAGTACGGCGGCGCCGGCGGCGGGGTCGCGACCTCTTCCGGCGGCAACATCCAGGCCAGCCAGATCGTCGCCCACGAACTCGGGCACTCGATCGGCGGGCTCGCCGACGAATACGACTACGGCACCTGCGACACCCGGGAACCCCGGGAGCCCAACGCTTCCGCGCTCACGGCCCAGCAGATGAGGGACCGCCAGGCCAAGTGGTACAAGTGGCTCGGCAAGCCCTCCCCCGACGGCGGCACGGTCGGCGCCTTCGAGGGGTCCCGCTACTGCAAGACCGGGATGTACCGCCCCAGCGTGAACTCGCTCATGCGCACCCTCGGCCAGCCGTTCAACCCGCCGGGCACCGAAGCGATGATCGCGGGCTTCCACCGCGAAGCCGCCCATCGGCACTGATCCCCCGTCATGGCCTCCGGACCGGGCCGCCGGCGTGACCGGCGAGCCCGGTCGCCATGTCGCGCATGAAGCGGCGGAGGTACCAGCGGAAGATCCACGCGCTCCCCTTGCCCACGCGATACGTTCCATGCCAACGGATCCGTGTTCCCCCGCCGGGCGTTTCACACAGGTCGACCGAGGCCTGGTAGTCCAGCATCACCGGAACGTCCACGCCCTCGTAGGAGAACCGGCGTTCCGGGTCGAGCGCGGTGATCCGCTCCTTGGTGACCGTCTTGCCGGTCCGGAAGGCGCGGACCGCGCCGACCTCGTCCCGTCCGTCGGCGGAAAGTCCTTGTGACGCGGCGACTTCCAGTGAACCGACCCGTGACCAGACCGGCCAGCTGCGGGCGTCCAGCAACAGGGCCCACACCGCTGCGGGCGGCGCCGGCGATTCGGCGGTGACGTCGTACGACTGCATTCCACTCACACGGCTCACCCTATGAACGGCCGGACGAGGCCACCATGCGCCGGATTGCGGGGCGATGATCAGGAATTGCGGTACTCCGAGGGCCTCGATCCGGTGTGCTTCAGGAAAGCGGCCGACAGGGCGCCGGGAGTGGCGAACCCGCACCTTCCCGCGATGGCGGCGATCGGGAGATCTGTGCCCCGCAACAGCCTTCGCGCCTCATCGATCCGGAGCCTCCCGAGGAACCGGTGCGGTGTCTCGCCGGTCTTCTCCTTGAAGACCCGGATGAAGTGGTAAACGCTCAGATGTACCTCACCGGCGATTTCGGCGACACTGAGCGGATCGGCCAGCCGGTCGCGCATCATCGCGGCGGCCGCGCGGACACGTTCGTCCTCCCGTCCCGCGCCCGGTGGGCCCGGTTTCCGCGCGTGGCGGGTGAGCAGGTGCACGGTGAGGAAGGCGGCCGCGGATTCGGCGTAGAGGTCGTCGTCCTCCCGCGCGTCCCCGACCGCGCGGACCAGCTCGTCGAGCAGCGGATCTCCCCCGGCCACGGACGCCGCCATCGCCTCGTGGTCGACCGCGCGGCCACCAAGCCGCGCGGCGACCGACTCCACCGTGGTGCCCGGGATGTGCACCTGCAGGCTGCGCATCGATTCGTCCCCGCGGTAGCGGCGATGCTGCGGCTTGCCGGGGACGGCGAGTTCGAGCCGTCCCCATTCGTGGCTGCTCCACCGGCCTCCGCCGCGGGTCTCCATCACCGCCCGCCCGGAAAGCGGCAACACCAGATGCAGATCCGCGACGGCGGGCAGCCGCAGGTCCTCCGCGACGGGAACGTGCTCGAACCGCTGGACGAGAAGCGACTCCCAGCCGGAATCCTCCCAGCTGCAATAGGTCCGCCGGACATAGCGGGACATGTCGAAACCGGTGTAGGGCTGAAGGTCGAATCGCTCGGAATCGAACACCACGGCTTCGAGGCTAGCTTGTCTCTGTCAAGGCGCGCTTTCGGATTTCCGTAGCCGGGCCGCGGCATCAGCTGATCTCACTCAGCCGTGTCGACGGCCCACCTCCGCAAATCCGAGGCCTCCGGCCGAAGAGAAACGCGCACGTGTCCTCACCTACCAGCCGAACTTCGGTCTGAGAGACACGCTCTAGCCGAGAAGTTCCTTCACGCGCGGGACGACCTGCTCGCCGTAGAGCCGGATCGAGTTCAGGCGCTGCTCGTGCGGAAGCGCGCCGACGCTGTACTTGAGCTGGAACCGCGAGAGACCCAGGGTCCGCACCGCCCAGGCGATCTTCTGCGCGACGGTTTCAGGGGAGCCGACGAACAGCGCACCGCGCGGGCCTGCCATGGCGTCGTAGTCGGCGCGGGACATCGGGCCCCAGCCCCGTTCGGCGCCGATTTTGGCGAAAGCGGCCTGGTGGTGCGAGAAATGCTGGGAGACGGCCAGTTCGTCGGTCTCGGCGACGTGACCGGGGCTGTGCATCGAGATCGGCAACTCCTGGTGGCCCGCCTCCTTCAGCGCGCGCCGGTACAGGTCGGCGAGCGGGGTGAACCGCTCCGGCGACCCGCCGATCACCGCCATCACCAGCGGCAGGCCGTACGCCGCCGCGCGGACCACCGACTGCGGAGTCCCGCCGACCCCGACCCACGCGGGCAGGCTGCCCGATTCGGTGACAGGGAAGGCCTGCGCGCCTTCGAGGGCCGGACGGACGGTCCCGGACCACTCGACCGGCTTCTCCTCCTGTAGATGCGTGAACAGGTCGAGCTTCTCGGCGAACAGCGCTTCGTAGTCCTCCAGCGAGTAACCGAACAGCGGGAACGACTCGGTGAACGAGCCCCGGCCGAGCGTGACCTCCGCGCGGCCGCGGGAAACCGCGTCCAGCGTGGCGAACCGCTCGTACACCCGCACCGGGTCGTCCGAGCTGAGCACCGTGACCGCCGTGCCCAGCCGGATCCGCTCGGTCCGGCCGGCGATCGCGGCCAGCACGACGTCCGGCGAGGACACCGCCATCTCGGCGCGGTGGTGTTCGCCGACACCGAAGTAGTCCACGCCCACCTGGTCGGCGAGGACGCCCTCGGCCACGACCTCGCGGATGGCCTCGGCCTGGCTCACCGGCTGGCCGTCCGCGCCGTTCGCGACGTCGCCGAAGGTGTCCAGGCCGAAAGTCGGCGCCTGCGGGGTGCCCAGGATCTCGTAACCCATGTCCAACTCCTCAAGTAGTTGAACGCTCAAACGTCGGGTGCGGTGATCGTATTCCGCCAGGTGCGCCCGGGGTCTCGTGAGTGGCAAGGACGGTTAGAACCGTCCTTGCCACTCACGAGCGGAAAGGTCAGCCGCCGGCGATGTCGCGCGCCAACTGACGGGCGTCGTCCATGGTGAACTTGCCGGTGATCTGGGTTTCCCCGCCGGTGATGGCCGACTGGATCGTCGGCGCGGTCAGCACCCGGCTCTTCAGCACCATCGCGACCTGCTTGCCGACGTTCGCCGCCGTCCAATCCGCCCAGGTCCGCGCGCCCGCGTCGGTGAAACTGAGCCCGACGAGCGGACCGCCGGACTGCGTGTCGAGGCGAGCGTTCGCCCGGCTGAGGTCGGCTCCGGTGAGGAACGCCGGGCCGAGCAGGTATTTCGTGCCCTGCACCCGGTCGCAGCTGACCAGCGGGAGCGCCGGGTCGTCGCGGCCGTCCAGCGGATCCGGCCCCTCCGAGCAGTCCAGCGCCGCCGCGGCGGCCTGCTGTCCGGCTGGATCCGTGCTCTGGCGGTCGGTCGCCGCGCCCGTCGCCGGTCCGGACGGGAACTCCGCCAGCACCGGGCGGAACCGCAGCCGCGACCCGTCCTTGATCGCGAAACTGTCGCCTTCGGGCTCGGCTTGGCCGGAAACCCCGCCCTGGCAACCGGTGACACCGAGCAGGACGAGGACGATCGCTACGAGGATGTTCCGCACCGGGACATTCTGGCGTGTTCAGCGTCCGTGCGTGGGCGAAACGCCCCGACGCCGCACAGTCCGCTCGAGGATCCCAAGCGTGGCCTTGAGCGCGGACTCGGGAACCACCGGGAAGGTGATGCGCTCCTTCCACTCCTCGCCCACTTCCGACCAGTCGTAGTACGACGTGACGAGCGTGCCGCCCTCGGCGGGTTCCAGCCGGTAGCCGTAGATGTGCCGGGCATGCGGCCTGATCCGGCCTTCGACGGTCCAGGCGATCTCTTCGTTCGGGGTGAGCGTGGTGATGACGACCTCGACGTCGTATTTCCCCAAGGGCACGTCCCCGAGCGCTTCCCGGTCCATGTGGACCACGAACCGGTCGCCCACCTGCTCGACCGGCTCCCCTTCCGCGTCGATGAGCATTCCCGACGCGTCGATGTCGACATGCCCCTGCGGATCGCTCAAGACCGCGAAGATCGCGCCGGCGGAAGCGGGGACGAGCCGCGAGACCTCGATGCGTTCGGGGCCCGGGGTTTCCGCCGTGGCGACCAGGACCGCGCGGGCGAGCACGTGCGAGGCCATGGTGAAGCCGAGAAAGGCGGGCGTGCTGTCGGCCGGGACGCCGAGCGACTCGACGTCGAGGGCGTGCACCACGACGAAGTAGCGGTGCACCCCGTGCCCGGCGGGCGGCGCGGCACCGAGATAGCGGGCGAGGCGGGCGTCGTTGGGCAGCTGGAAGGCGCCTTCGGGGAGCCCGGAACCGGTGTCGTCGCCGGCGCCCTCGGGCAGCTCGGTGACAGCGGCGGGGATGTCGGCGACCGCCCAGTGCCAGAAACCGGAACCGGTCGGCGCGTCGGGGTCGTACACGGTGACGGCGTAGCTCTTGGTTCCGCGCGGAGCGCCGCTCCAGCTCAGCTGCGGCGAAACGTCCTTGCCGGCCAGCTGTTCAGGCGCCCATGCGGCACCGTCGGCGACAGACGTGCTGGTGACGGTGAACGGGTCATTGACTGAGGTCATAAATCGACCATAACACAAATAATCGATTATCTTCCCGTTCGTCTATGCTCCGTGGATGGCCTCACCGGACAAGCGGATGCTCTCCGAGCAGGTGTACACCCGCCTGCGGGACGCGATCATGCGCGGCGACCACGCCCCCGGCGCCGCGCTCAAACCGCAGGACCTCGCCAAGGAACACGGCGTGAGCCTGGCGGTCGTCCGGGAGGCGCTCGTCCGCGTGGTCGGCGACGGCCTCGCCGACAGGCTCCCCAACCGCGGCTTCGCCGTCCCCGCCTTCTCCGATCGGCGCTGGCAGGAGATCACGGAAGCCCGCCGGACCATCGAGCCGCTCGTCCTGCGCCTCTCCGTCGAACGCGGCGACCTCGACTGGGAGGCCCGCGTCCGCGCCGCCCATCACCGGCTGAGCCGGACGCCGCCGTTCGTTCCCGAAGAAGGCGAGTACATCAGCGCGGCGTGGTCCGAAGCCCATCGCGTCTTCCACCGGACCCTGCTCGACGGCTGCGGAAACCCCGTCCTGCTGGAGACGTTCGACCGGATGTGGACCGCGAGCGAACTGGCCAGGCGCTGGGCGGCGCACCGCGCTCCGAGCCGCGATCATCTCGCCGAACATCGCCTGCTGGAGGAAACGGCGCTCGCGCGCGACGCCGACGCGGCCGCCGAGGCGCTGACCCGGCATCTCACCCTGACCGCCGCCGCCTTGGCAGGAAAATCACCCGGACCGACCTAGCCGAGATCATCGCATCGGGTGTTTGCTTGCTCACAGAACGTCGTTGATCGACGATTTGGGGGCCGCCGATGTCCTTCCGATGGGTACTTCGACTCATTCCGGTGATGTTGCTCGTGACAGCGGTGGCCGTCCCGGCCCCGGCGAGCGCGGCTCCCGTCCCGTCCTTGGCGCAGGTGTGGCCGACACCCCAGCAGGTGACGCCGCGATCCGGCCAGGTGACCATCCCGCGCACCGTCGTCGAAGTCGTGGGAGCGGGCACCGATCCGTCCGCGCTCGCCGTCGTCGACCAGGTCCTCCGCTCGGCGGGCGCGAGCACGATCGTCAAGATCACCGACCACGATCAGGCCGCCGCCGACCGGGAACGCGGCAACGGCGGCCTCGTCGTCTTCGTCGGCGGGCCCACCGAAAGCAGGGCGACCGCACTGGCACTCGCCGCGCTCCGCATCGAGGGGCCCGAAGGTCTGGCCCCCGGCGGATACGTCCTCGCCGCCGACCGCGGCGTGATCGCACTGTCCGGTGTGGACACTTCGGGGACGTTCTACGCCGCGCAGTCGTTCCGGCAGCTGTTCGCTTCCGGCAAGAGCCGCGCGTTCGGGATCCGTGACTGGCCCGCGGCCCCGCTGCGCGGCGTGATCGAGGGCTTCTACGGCGCGCCGTGGTCCCACGCCGATCGGCTGGCACAGCTGGACTTCTACGGCCGCACCAAGCAGAACATGTATGTCTACTCCCCCAAGGACGACCCGTTCCTGCGCGCCCGCTGGCGCGACCAGTACCCGCCCGAGCAGCTCGCACTGCTCTCGCAACTGGTGAACCGCGCCGACGCGAACCACGTCGAGTTCACCTACGCGCTCTCCCCCGGCCTTTCCGTGTGCTACTCCTCCGACGCCGACAAGACCGCGCTGGTCACCAAGTTCCAGTCGCTGTGGGACATCGGGGTGCGGTCGTTCGCGATACCGCTCGACGACATCTCCTACACCCGCTGGAACTGCGCCGCCGACGCCGCGAAGTTCGGCACCGGCGGCGCGGCCGCGGGCGCTGCGCAGTCGTTCCTCCTCAACCGCGTTCAGCAGGACTTCATCACGACGCATCCCGGCGTCGAGCGGCTGCAGACCGTCCCGACCGAGTACTACGACCTCGCCGACTCGCCGTACAAGACCGCGCTGCGCACCCAGCTCGACAAGGCGGTGATCGTCGAGTGGACCGGCGTCGGCGTGATCGCCGGGCAGATCACCGAAAAGCAGGCGCGGCAGGCGAAAGAGGTCTTCGGGCACGACATCCTGATCTGGGACAACTACCCGGTCAACGACTACATCACCGAACGTCTCCTGCTCGGCCCGTACATCGGCCGCGAACCCGGGGTCGCGAAGTACCTCTCCGGGATCACCGCGAACCCGATGGTGCAGGCCGAGGCGTCCAAGATTGCCGAGTTCACCTCCGGTGACTTCCTGTGGAACCCGGACCGGTACGACCCCGACAAGTCCTGGCTCGCCGCCATCGCCGACCTCGGCGGCCCCGCCGCACCCGCGCTGAAGGTGTTCGCGGAGAACAACTATTCGAGTCTGCTCGTGCGCCTCGAAACCGGGAAGCCGGATCTCGATTCACCGGTGCTGCGGCCGCTGCTGGCCGCCTTCTGGTCCGCGCTGGAGAAGAAGGACCCGTGGGACGCGGCCGCGAAACTGGATCGCTACCTGACCACGATGGCCTCCGACCCCGAAGATCTGCGGCGCGGGATGGCCTCGAACCCGAAATTCCTCGCCGAGGTCGGCCCCTGGCTCGACCAGGTCGGCCTCTACGGTCAGGCCGGCCGTCACGCGGTGCGGATGCTGCTGGCCCAGGTCGACGGCGACGGCGCGAAGGCGTGGGCGGAACGCGGCGAGCTCGTCGCCGCGCTCCAGCAGGCGCAGGCGATCCGCGTCCCGACCTCGCGCGGCCCGCGTAACCCGAGCACCTGCACAGGGGTCTGCGTGCCGTTCCTCAACAGCGCGCTGGCCACCGCCGACCGCTGGTTCGGCCTGCCCGGGATCCGGCCGCAGCCGACGACGTCGCTCGGCACCTACACCGACCACGTCCCCGCCCGGATGGTCGACGGCGACCCCGAGACCTACTACTGGAGCGACTGGGCGCCCCGGATCGGCGCCACCATCGGGGTCGATCTCGGTTCCCCGCAACGGGTGTCCCATGTGGACATCCTGATGGGAAAGCCGACCAGCCCGGACGACTACGTCCGCGACGGCGTCCTCGAATACTCCGCCGACGGCACCCGGTGGACGACGGTGAAGCCGGTCACCGAGCCGGTGATCTCGGCCGACCTGCCGGAGGGCGCCGTGGCGCGGTTCGTCCGCGTGCGCACGACCGGCGCCCAGACCTTCTGGGTCGTGGTACGGGAATTCACCGTGTCCACACCGGACAGTCCGAAGTACACGGTCACCGGCACGCCGGCGGGGTCGAACCTGGCCGCGGCGGCGGACAACAACGCCGATTCGCGGTACGCGGCGGCATCGGCGCCGATGCCGGGCGACGCGCTCGTCGTCACAGCCGTCGCGCCGAAGCCACTGGCCAAGATCGTCGTCCTGGCGGCGGACGCCGGTGCGGGCGCCGACGTCCAGATCGCCGACCCGGCGGGCGGCTGGCGGACGATCGGCAGAATGTCCGGCGGCTACACGGAACTGCCCGCCGAGGGCGCCGTGACCGACAAGGTCCGGCTCCTCTGGTCGCCGGGAGGCGCGGCACCGAAGATCGCCGAGGTCGTCCCGGTCAGTCCACCGCGACCGTGATGGCCGCCGTGTGCACCCGCCCGCCGTGTGAGAACTCGAGGAACAGCCGGTACTCCCCGCGTTCCGAGAACAGGGAGTGGAAGGTCAGCTCACCGCCGGCCAGCGCCGCGCCCAGCGGCTGGGCCGGATGCAGGTGCGTGGCCGACAACAGCATGGTGTGGAACCCGGTCAGATGGCCGTTGGCGCCCAGATGCGGGTCGACCGCGGTGACGGGCGCACCGTCCGGGCCGCGGAGGGCGAACCGGAGGACCTGCGCCCGCATCGACGGGATCCGGGCCGCCCCGTCCACCCGCGCCACCCGGTATCCCGTGGCCGTCACGGTGTCGGTCGACGGAGCGGGCACCGGCACGAAGGTGGTGTCACCGGGCACGGTGAACGGGACACCGAGCACCACCGGATGCTTCGGATCCTTGGTGTCGAGCGGCACGAACTCGGCGAACATCCGGTAGGCGCCACCGTCGGTCAGCGACAGGTTCGTGTGCCAGGTGTCCCCGTCCAGTCTCGGATGCACGTGCTGGAAGACGTTCATGTCGTCGCGCACGGCGAAGAAGTGCATCTGTTTGGTCTGGTTGTCCAGGAACCGGGTCACCGGCCGTCCGTCGGGGCCGAGGATCCGGAAGGCGACCGGTACCTCGGGGCCCCGGACGGCCGGTGTGGTGACCCGCTCGAACCGGTAGCCGCTTTCCGCCTCCGACAGCCCGTCGCTGTGGGCTGCCGGAAGCAGATCCGCGGTCACGACCGGCTGTTGGTGAGCCGAATGCGCGGAGCCCGGTGTCGGCCGGAGGGCCACGAACACCGCGGCCGTGCCGATCACCAAGGCCAGCGCGAGGAACAGCCAATCCGTCAGCCGGGGTTTGCGCACGCCCTGCCCCCGGTCACTTGCCGCCGAGGTTCGGCTTCACCACGACCAGGCCCTGCTCGATGCCGTTGACGATGACGATGCCGCTGGAGAAGTACGGGTAGTTGCTCCACGCCCCGTTGAAGTTCGCCGCGTCGCCCGCCGGGTAGATGTCGAAGTAGCCGACCTCGGACAACTTCGCCGAAGCGACCCCGCTGACGTCAAGGATGCGCAGGCCGGCCTGGTAGTTCGCCTGGTAGGAGTACTGGCCCTTGATGTACTGGTTGTGGTCGATCGCGGTGGCCGGCGAACTGTAGACGCCGGTGTGCACGGGGGCGGACAGTTTGGCCAGGTCCCACACGTAGGTCTTGGTGCGCTTGTCGGTGCCGCGCGACTCGTCCAGTTCGTCGTCGAGCAGGAAGTAGCGCTGGTCGCCGGTCAGCCAGCCCTGGTGCGAGTATTGCGCGCCCGAGTAACCCTTGCGCGAGATCTGGACCGGCCTGGCCTTGTCGGTGACGTCGACGATGGTCAGGGTGTCCTCGTTGGCGTTGAAGCAGATTTCCCTGCCGCTGTAGGCCGCGTCCGGTCCGCGGTAGACGACGCACTGCGTGTCGTGGGTGTAGCCGTCCTGCGAAACGCAGCCCGCCTTGGCCGGCGCCTTCGGGTTCTGGATGTTGACGACATGCGGCCCGCCGCTGCACGTGTTGGAGCCGATGGCGTAGGCGAAACCGGTCTCCTCGTTGATCGCGATGTTGTGCGCGGGACCGAATCCCTTGTACAGCGCGTCGGCGGTGAAGGTCTGCGGTGTGGTGACCGTGCGGAGCCTGGTCAGGTCGAACACCTGCATCCCGTGCCCGGTGATGAAGTCGGCCACGATGAACGCGTGGTTCTTGTACACCTTCATGTCCCGCCACGAACTGCTGCCGCCGTTGGAGGGCAGGTTGCCGAGGAACTTCGGCGAGGTCGGGACGCTCAGGTCGACGAAGGCGGTGCCGTTGGTCCGCCCGACAATGGCGTATTCCTTGCCGGACGAGGGATCCGTCCAGCCCCAGATGTCGTTGCCGTTGCCGCCGCCGAGCCCGGAAAGGGGGAGCACGCTGAGCAGGTCGACGTTCTTGCACGGGTACTTGTCGGCCTTGCCGTTGACACACGGCACACCCGCCGCGGTGCCGGTGACGGCGTGCCGCTCGGCCGGGACGTGGTCGGCCATGAAGGTCCGCGCCGCCGCCTGCCCCTCCGCCGTCTCGGGATCGTGCGCGGACGCCGCGGTCATCGACAGCACCAACGCGGAGGCCGTCAGCACGGCCAACCCCATCATCCGCACGAGTTTCATCAGAGGCGCTCCTCACCGGGTCGCGGTCGGCCTCCGACGATAGGAGCACCGACTCCCGGTGTATCCCGTCGAACGTATGGGGCTTTTAACCGTTTACCGGAGGTCCCGGAACGCTTCCCGGATCCCGGACACCAGCAGCTCCGGCGTACTCCAGTCCGGGGAAGTGACCGCCGCGGCCGAGTTCCGTCCACCGGTACAGGTTCCGGTAACGCCGCTCGGCCCAGCGTCGCGCGGTCGGCCAGGGATCGGCAGGGAATTGCGAGACGGCGGTGGGCACGGTCACCGGCCGCGCGTTCTCCTCCTCGGCGCCCCGCGGCATCGCTTCTCAGTACCAGCGGGCGCTCGAAGCTCCGGTGCCGGTCAGCCAGTACAACGCGATGTTGTCGACCTGGTCGGCCACACTCACCTCGCCGCCGGCTTCCGGCCGGTCGTCGGCGTAGGCGGCGAACTTCTCGCCGAGCCCCGCCGGGGAAGCGAGCAGGGAGTAGCCGAGGGTCTGCGGGCGCGTCCCCATGAGCATCCCGAAGGCGTATCCGTCGGCCAGGTGCAGGAAGCGCCGGTCCAGCATGCGCTGTTCGTCCGCGCTCGGCGCCGTCCGCCCCGGATTCCGGCCCCGCTCACGTGGCCGTTCGCTGAAACCGAAGCCCGGCAGCGAAGGCACGACCACATGGAAGGCGTCGCCCGCGGAAACCGGCTCGGTGAGCGGCCTGATCACCTTCTCGAACTCGAGGATCGAGCCCGCCAGCCGTGGGTCAGGATCAGCGGGAGCGCCGTGGGCTCGGCTGAGCGGACGTGCCAGAACCCGATGTCCAGACCGTCGGTCCGGGCCCGGTGATGAGGCTGCGTGTTCCAGCGGATTTCCCTTGCGCGCCAGTCGTGTTCCCGCCATGTCTGGAGCAACGCCGTCAACCGGTCCAGCTCGATTCCCTGCGTCGCGTCGGGAACCGTCTCGGGTTCGGGAAGGCGGACCTTGGCCAGTCGAGTGTGGAGGTCGGCCAGTTCGCGATCGGGCACACGGACGGGGAAGGGTTCGATATCGGGCACGGCGCCGAACCTACGGCCGGGTCGCGGCGTTGCATTTGCCCCTGGACCGGAATGCAACGCGGGGCCGGCGACTTCCTGACGCTCGTCGCCGCTTACGGGCGGCCCCGGGCGCAAGGGTGCCGTCCACGGATCCGGCGTGCTGGCCGTCATCGACGGCTCCGGTGGCGCGGTCTGGTCAGGACGGCTCCTGGGTGACCGTCCAGGAGGTGGGCGAGGTTCTCCGCGAATACGCGGATCAACTCGGTTGCCTGGTCACGGACCTCGGCGGGACCGACCACACCCAACGGTCTCGGGCGGTCGCGACGAGATCGAGAAGGCGTTCCCGGTCGAGTTCTGCACCGTCTCGAAGTGAGTCACCGGCGTACCTCATTTCCACCCGCACATTCGAGATCGCGGCGAGAAAGGCTGCATGGATCCGAAGTCGTTGATCGCGCCGGTATCGCTCGGTCTCTAGTTCACGCTCCCCTGTTCACCGCTGCCGTTCGCGGGCTTGCTCTCGGCGCCGGTGTCGTCCAGAGCGGTACCTGACCACCTCGCATGACAGCAGTCCAGGCTTCGGTCGAATGACGCTTTCCGACTGTGGGCATGCCGAGGAGCCCGTCGTCGGTGTGGCCGACGGGCTCCTCGGTGGTCAGACGTGATGCAGGGTGTTACGGCGGGGTTGTCGCAGCGGATCCCGGTATTGGGGTGGGATGAATTCCGGTAGGCCGTCGGCGGCCATCCGTACTTCCCAGTCGCCGTGATGAATCAACCGATGATGGAAACCGCACAGCAGCACGAGATTCCGGAGATCGGTGGGTCCGCCGTCTGCCCAGTGATGTATGTGGTGGGCGTGGCAGTTCTTGGGTTTCCGATGGCAGCCGGGGAAGGCGCAGCCCCTGTCGCGGATGTTCAACGCGCGTCTCTGCCCGGGCGTGACGAACCGTCTCAGCCGTCCCATATCCAGTGGCTCACCCGAGGTGCTCATCACGACCGGCAGCATCAGGCAGTCGCAGGCCGCGAGCCTGGCTTCCCGAGCGGTCATCGTCCCCACGAAGTCGAGACACGCGGTCCCGAGGCCGGACTTCAGTTCTTCGAGTCCGATGGTGACGTTCACGAGGGTGCGGTAGCCGCTGGTGCCGGGCTGGTCGGGGCAGGCAATGGCCAGGTCCAGCAGGTCGGCCCAGGCGTCGCCCATGCGTTCGCATTTCATCCGCAGATCCGCCTGCCCGAACTCGTCCACCGGCCGCGGCTGGGCGTGCGCCTCCAACGCGGCCGCCGTCCGGGCACCGGTCTCGTCATCGAGCAGGCCGGTCAGCTTCCAGAACCCGTCCTTGCGACGCTCCAAGGTGAGTTCGCGGCGTGGCTCTTTCGGTTCGGGTTCTTTGGGTTCCTTGCCGTCGGGATCGAGCCAGCCCAACAGGTTCGCTTCGGCCTTGGTGAGCTGTGCGGGACCGGCGTTCGGGGCGAGATCGGCCAGGATCTTCTCCGCGCTCGCCCGATCCTCGGCGGAGGTGTCGGCCGGGAGTCGTTTCAGGATGTCCAGGATCTGATCGATCCGTTCGTCCCCGACCAGCCCCTCCGCGGCGACGGCGGCGGTCGCGGGCGCAACAGGCGGAACCTCCGTGCCATCCAGAGCCCGGGTGGGGTTCAGGGCGATGGCCCGTTTCACGATCGCACCGGCCTCGCCGCGCGACAAGCCCGCCAGATCCGCGAGCCAGCTAGCCGTACTGCCGTGGCCGTACAAGTCCTTGACGCCCCGAGACTCGATCTCCGCCAAGAACCGCCCCAGCGCGGCGGTCGCCACCCGGATCACCTGCAGGGATTGCTGCACGCCATGGGCAAGCTCCAGCTTGCCGGCACGCCACAGCTCCTGCGGCAACTCGGGAAGGAAGGTCTCGGACACGACTCCATAATAGCACTGTTCTTCGAACATGTGTTCGTAATTTTAAGCGACCAGCGAAACGCGCCAACAACACTGAAGAGTGAATCAGCCTCACTTCAACCAAGCCAACCCAGTGACAGCGAGCGAGCTCCAACACTGACACATTTCCCGTTCGTTAAAAGAAATGCAGCACCGATGGCCGGTCGAGTAAGCGCTTACTGTCAGCACCGCGACCCCGGCGACCGACAGGAAGAACAGCACGAGGCTCGACTGACCAACTGCCGTCCACCCAAGGATGCTTGTCTGATCCCGAAGCGACCGAGCCGGAGTTGAGCACGAACGACGGCACAATCTCCGTAGCCGACATCGTGAACCGAACCTTCGCCGTCGAAATAGCCGCGAACATGGTCGGCCTGCGCGACACGCAAGGACGACCCGACGTCCACGACCCCGATTCCCCCAAAGGCCGCGCGGAGTTCGAGCAATTCCTCAGCGACATGAATGACCCAACTCAAGGGCACCCGAGGAGCCCATCGAACACTCCTACGAAACCAGCCGCCTGAGCAACGATCCGACATCCTCGGCGAGACCGTTCTCCTCGCCGGCGAGATGGTGCAGCAGCGCCTGCTGGAAAAGACCGTCGAAAGCGGCATAGGCGACCGCCCGCGTCACGACCGGCGAAGCGTCGGCGAGTTCGGCGTAGCGCTCCACGACCCGCCAGATCATCGCCTGCCGTTGAGTGTCGATCTCGAGCACGTCGGCGCGGAACGCGGACTCGAACAGGCTCTGGTTCCGCAGGTCGTACCACAGCCGGTGCATCACGGCGTCGGCTCGCAGCGTGTCCGCCATCGCGGCACCGAAGCCCCGCTCCAGTTCCTCGGCCGAACGCGCCGCGGCCACGGCCTCGTCGTAGCGGGTCACGCACACTTCCTCGAACTTGCGGACCGCGTAGGTCAGCAGTTCCACCTTGTCGGTGAAGTAGTAGTGCAGGACCCCGTGCGAGAAGTTCGACTTCTGCGCGATCTCCCGCAGGCTCGTCCTCGCGTATCCCAGCTCGGACAGCGTCTGCAGCGCGGACTCCGCCAGTTCCGCCCGTCGCTGGGCGAACTTGTCCACGCTCCGGCGTGCGATCCGCTCGCTCGTCTCGGTCACCACGAGTTCCTGTCCGGTCCGGGAGCCCGCGCCTGCCGCGGGGTCCCTCAGTCTAGCGTCGCGGATTTCTTGACGACTGTCCAAGAAAATCTTGACGACTGTCCAAAACTGGCTCAGGATGTGACCCACACCGCAGCCGCGGACCGTCTCAAGGAGGAGAAGTCCATGGGTTCGTACGACCTTTCGGGCCGGAAAGCCCTGGTCACGGGTGGCGCGCAGGGCCTGGGCGCCGGAATGGCCGAAGCGCTGGCACAGGCGGGCGCCTCGGTGGTCATCGGCGACGTCCAGGAGGATCTCGGGCGCGCCACCGCCGACAAGATCGACGCGGGTTTCGTCCGGCTCGACGTCACCGACGACCAGAGCTGGGAGCAGGCGGTCGACGCGGTGATCGCCGAACTCGGCGGGCTGGACATCGTGGTGAACAACGCCGGTGTCGAGATCACCGGCCTCGTCGCCGACCTCGACCCCGCCGACGTGCGCAAGATGCTCGACGTCAACGTGCTCGGCACGGCTCTCGGCGTGAAGCACGCCTTCCGCGCGATGCGGCCCGGCGGTCCCGCGGGTGCCGGTGGCGCCGTCGTGAACATCGCCTCGGTCGCCGCGACCATCGCCTTCCCCGGTATCGCGGGCTATTCGGCGACGAAATCGGCGGTCGACCGGCTCACCAGGGTCGCCGCGATGGAGGCCGGGAAACTCGGCTACGGCGTACGCGTCAACTGCGTCTACCCAGGCCTCGTGCCCACGCAGATGGGCAACCAGCTCGCGCAGGACGTCGTCGAGGTCGGCCTGTTCCCCAGCGTCGAGGACGCCATCGGCGCGGTCGTCGGGCAGACCCCCGCCGGACGGCTCGGCGAGGTCGCGGACATGGCCGACGCCGTCGTGTTCCTCGCCTCCGACGCCGCCCGTTTCATCACCGGCGCCGGGCTCCCGGTCGACGGCGGAATGGGCATGTGACCAGCACGAACCCGAAAGGAATCACCATGAGCAGCCCCAAACCCGTCGTGGTCTACGGCGCCTCCGGCTACACCGGACGGCTGATCTGCGAATACCTGCGCGAGTACAACGTCCCGTTCATCGCCGCCGGCCGGGACAAGGCTCGCATCCAAGAGGCGATCGACCACGTGCCCGGCCTCGACACCATCGAGCACGAGGTCGTCGAGGTCTCGCACGACGTCGAAGCGCTCACCGAACTCTTCCGCGACGCGAAGGTCGTGTGCAACACCGTCGGCCCGTTCAGCGAGTACGGCCACGAAGTCGTCGAAGCCTGCCTGCGCACCGGAACGCACTACCTCGACACCACCGGCGAACAGGACTGGCTGATCGCCGCCGAAGAGCGCTACGGCGCGCGGATGGCCGAGAAAGGCCTGCTGCTCTCCCCCGGCATCGCGCAGATGTACACCACCGGCGAGATCGCCGCGAACCTGTGCCTGGAGACGCCCGGACTGGACACTTTGGACATCCTGGTGTTCTGGAAGGGTTATCCCACGGTCGCCTCGACGAAGACCATCCTGGTCAACGCCGCGCTGTCCGCCGCGTACTACCTCGAGCAGAACGAGTACCTGCCCTGGCCTGCCGACGGCGGGCTGCAGGACGTCACCGTGCCCGGCCATCACGAGACCGGACTGGCCCTGCCCTGGGGCGGCACCTCGCATCCGGTCTGGTTCAAGAACGACGCCCGTGTGGCCAACGTCAAGGCCGTCGGCGGCGTCTTCGACCGCGCGCTGATGCAGGGCGTGCCGCAGATCGTCGCCGCCGTGCTGGAACAGGTGAAAGACCTGCCGCTGGACGAGAAGATGCGCGTACTTGCGGAGCAGGCGGCCGCGGTGCGCGACGAGATGCCGCCGCGCGAGAACCAGCGGCTCAACACGTCGCTGGATTCGGTGCACGCCTCGGGACCGCTTGGCCGCGCGCACTGCGTCATCCACGGCACCTGCAACTACAAGCAGACCGGGTTGATGCAGGCCTATGGCGCCTACTCCCTGCTTCAGCAGCCCCCGAAACGCGTGGGATTCGCCTCCGGGTGCCAGGCTTTCGGCCACCGCGAGCTGCTCGGCGTGCTACGAAGCTTCGGGCTGGTTTCGAAGCCGGTCCTGACCGTCCACGACTGACCGGAAGGACGAGCGCGTGCGACTGACCGACTACCTCGACAAGGGCGCTTCACTCGATCCGGCGGCACCCTGCCTCACCATGGGCGACACGTCCCTCGGCTACGGCGAAGTGCGGGAACTGTCGTGGCGAGTGGGGCGGGCACTGGCCCGGTCCGGCGTCAAGCCGGGCGACAAGGTGGCGATCCTGTCCGGGAACGATCCCCTGTCGTTCGGCTGCGTCTTCGGGATCAGCCGGGCCGGTGCCGTGTGGTGCCCGGTCAACCCGCGCAACGAGGCCGCCGAGAACAGGGAGCTGCTCGACCTGTTCGACTGCACCTGTCTCCTGGTGCAGGAGTCCTTCGCACCGCTCGTCTCCCGGATCCGCCCCGACCTGCCGAAACTGTCCACAGTGGTCTGTCTCGACGGCTCGATGCCCGGCGCCATCCCGTTTTCCGATTGGCTCGGCGACGCCGAGCCCTGGGAGGCAACGCCGCCGGACGACATGGTCCTGCTCGTCGGCACCGGCGGCACCACCGGCCATCCCAAGGCGGTGATGCTCAGCGGCACCAATGTGGAGACGATGTCGGCGCTCACGCTGATGAGTTACCCGTTCACCGGGCGGCCGCGGTACCTGGCGCTGGCTCCGCTGACACACGCGGCGGGCGTGCTCTGTTTCCCGGTCATGGCCCTCGGCGGCGAGATCGTCGTCATGCCGTCACCGGACCTCGGCGAATTCCTCGCGCTGGTGGAACGCCGCCGGATCACGCACACCTTCCTGCCACCGACGCTGATCTACCTGCTGCTCGACAATCCGGCGCTGGCCGACGCCGATCTTTCGTCGCTGCAATGCCTTTGGTACGGCGCCGCGCCGATGTCGGCCACCAAACTCGCCGAAGCGATCACCCGGATCGGCCCGGTCTTCGGGCAGCTGTTCGGGCAGAGCGAAGCCCCCATGATGGTCTCCACCCTGTCCCCCGCCGAGCATGTCCATCCCGATGGATCGCTTGCCCTGGAACGGTTCACGTCGGCGGGCAGGCCCACCCCGCTCACCCAGGTCGCGATCATGTCCGCCACGGGCGAGCTGCTCCCGCCGGGCGAACGCGGCGAGATCGTCGTCCGCGGCTCACTGGTGATGCTCGGCTACTACAAGAATCCGGACGCGACGGCGGAAGCGAGCGCGCACGGCTGGCATCACACGGGCGACATCGGCTACCTCGACGACGAGAACTACCTGTACATCGTCGACCGCGCCAAGGACATGATCATCACCGGCGGCTTCAACGTCTATTCGGCCGAGGTCGAGCAGGCGCTCATGGCGCACGAAGCGGTGCAGGACTGCGCCGTGATCGGGCTGCCGCACGATAAATGGGGCGAGCAGATCACCGCCGTGGTCCAGCTTCACTCCGGGAGAACGGCCGCGGCGCAAGAACTCCGCGCCGCGGTCAAGGAGCGGCTGGGCAGCATCAAGACACCGAAGGAGATCCTGGTCTGGCCGGATCTCCCTCGGTCCAAGATCGGCAAGGTGCTCAAGACCGAGATCCGGAAGGCCTTGCTGGACAACGCCTAGCGCCGCGCCAGCTCCTCCGCCGTCGGCAGCGGCCACTCGTAGCGTTCCTTGGCGATGCGGAGGTGGACCCACGTCTCCGCGGTCACGACGTCGGGTCTGCCGCTGATCTCTTCGAGCGCCCGGTCGAGCGCGCGGGCGGACTGCGCGGCGATGGTGGCGACGACGTCGAACCGGCCGATGGTCCTGGCGAGGAACTCGGTGTCGTCGCGTGCGGCGAGCGCGGCTGTCACCTCGTCTCCGGCGCCCCGCACGTTCAGGCCGATCCCGCAGACGAGGCCGGCGTCCGGCCTGGCCCGGCTGAGCACCGGCGCGATGCGGATGACGTCGTGCTCGATCAGGAAACGCACGCGGGTACGCGTGGCCGACGGCGACAGCCCGACATGCTCGGCGATCCGCGCGTAACTCTCCCGCCCGTCGGCCTGCAACCGCAGCATGATCGCGAGATCGCGGTCGTCGAGCCGCAGCCAGGGCGGCAGCGGGCGGCCCGGCATGAACAGGCCTTTGACCACGTCCACGTAGACGAGCGTGTTGACCTGTTCCACCTCCGGCAGGCCGCGGATGTCGGCCACCGTGCGATAAAGCTCGGGCGGGTCGGGCAGCCGCAGCTCGGCGACGGTCTGGTACTCCCCGCTCACCGCCGAGACGAACGCCGCGGCGGGCAGCGCCGCGATGGCGTCCGTCGTCGCCTGCGAGCGGCCCGAAGTGCGGATGGCGAGGTGCGCGTACGCGGTCAGGCCGAGGAATTCGGGATGGACCGCCGCGACCACGTTCAGCGAACCGTCGGACTTCAGTTGCTCCAGCCGGGCCGACACGGCCGACCTCGAAGCCCCGACGCGTTGGGCCAGATCGGCGACGCTCATCCGGCCGTCCGTGCGCAAAGCCGCGACCAGCGCGTCGTCCACGACGATTTCCCTCCGCTGAATTTCCGACGGCGAGAGGAACCATATCACCGGCATGGATGGCCATAGAACAGCCGAGATAGAGCGTTGTGTCCATGATCGGGTGCATATCGATCGTGAACACCGTCGGTGAGCAAGCGATCTGATTGCGCCGAGGGTTTTCGTCGCTTACCTTCGCCCCACTTCATCGTCGAAAACCCCAGGAGTCCGCCCGATGCGCCTGTTGCCCCTCGATCGTTCAGCCCTCGACGCGCGAGCGACGATCCTGCGTCCCGACGAGCTGGCGACCGTCGACGACGCCACCGAGGGCGCCGAAGCGGTGCTCGTGTTCGGCGAGGAGATCGCCGCGGTCGGTTCGGTGGACGAATGCCGTGCCCGCGCGGTGAGCCTCGGCCGTCCCGATCCGGAGGTGCGGCGGCTGCCGGGCACGCTCCTGCCGGGATTCGTCGATCCGCACGCGCATCCCTTGATGTACGGGCAGATGATGACCTGGGTCGACTGCGGACCCGAACGGGCCTCGACCATTCCCGCCATCGTCGCGCTGCTGCGCGAGGCGGCCGAGAACACCCCGGCGGGCAGGCCGGTCCGCGGTTACGGCTACGAACACCGCAACCTCGCCGAGAAACGCCATCCCCGCAAGGAAGAACTCGACGCGGTCGCCGACGATCGCGAGGTCTACCTCATGAACGCCAGCGGGCACGGCGGCGTGGTGAACAGCTTCACGTTGCGGCGCAACGGCGTCACCCGCGACACCCCGGATCCCGACGGCGGGGTGTTCTTCCGTGACGAGCACGGCGAACTCACCGGGGAGCTCTCGGACGCCGCGTGCAACATCCTCACCGGCGTCACCGGGGTGAAGGTCGGACGGCACGGGCCGAACTTCCACCTCGAGGACGAGCCGGAGGAGCACGCGCGGCAGCTGGCCGCGGCGCAGGAGAAGTTCCTCGCCGCCGGGGTGACCACGATCGGCGACGCGCAGGTCACGCGCCGCGAGTTCGACATGTACCTGCGGCTGGACGAAGCCGGGCGGCTCAAGACACGGGTCCACATGTACCTGCTGTCGCATCTGCTGGACCAAGCCCTGGAAATGGGACTGCACGGCGCTTTCGGCACCACTCGCCTCGCTTTCGCGGGCATCAAGTTCTACGCCGACGGCACGCTCGGCGGGTGGACCGCGTACTTCCCGGACGGCTACGTCGGCGACCCGTGCCGCACCGGGCAGCTCTACCACGACCCGAAGGACTACGCCGCGCTCATCGGCAAGGCGCACGAAGCCGGGCTCCAGACCGCGACCCACGCCCAGTCCCCCGACGCGATCGCCATGGTGCTCGACGCCATCGAGGACGCGCAGCACCGGAATCCCCGGCCCGACGCCCGGCACCGCATCGAACACTGCGGGCTGCCGTCCCCGGAGCAGATCAAACGGATGGCCTCGCTCGGCGTCCACCCGGTCAACCAGCCCCAGCACTACTACAACTGGGGCGAAGGCGTCACCGACGCCGTCGGCACCCCCGGCGAGCGGTTCAATCCCCTCGGCGAGTTCCAGGCCGCGGGCGTGCCGGTCACGCTGAGCTCGGACGCGCCGGTCGCGGAACCGAATCCGCTCGAAGCCATCCAGACCGCGGTGACCAGGACGACCCGCCGCGGCCACCGGCTCGGCGGCGGCGACCTGCTGATCGACGTCCGCTCGGCCGTCGCCGCGCATACGATCGCCGGCGCCCGGGTGCTCGGGCGGGAACGCGACCTCGGCTCCATCACCCCCGGCAAACGCGCCGATTTCGTGCTGCTCGGCGAGAATCCCCTCACCTGCGAGCCGGACCGGATCGCCGGTATCCGCGTGCTGGAAACCTGGATCGACGGCGAGGTGGCCCGATGACCGTCCGAACCGACACACAGTCGCTCCGCCGCGCCCGCCGGGCCGGGCTCGCGGCCTTCGTCGGCACCACGATCGAGTGGTACGACTTCTACATCTACGCCACGGCCGCGAGCCTCGTCTTCGGCACCGTGTTCTTCCCCGCGACCGGCGACCGGCTGACCGGTGTCGCGGCGGCCTTCGCGACGTACGCCGTCGGGTTCTTCGCGCGGCCGCTCGGCGGCATCGTGTTCGGGCACGTCGGTGACCGGGTCGGCCGCAAGACCGCGCTCGTGGTCACGCTGACCATGATGGGCGCGGCGACCTTCCTCGTCGGCTGCCTGCCCGGCTACGCGCAGATCGGCACGTGGGCGCCCATCCTGCTCGTGGTGCTCAGGTTCGTCCAGGGGCTCGCCGTCGGCGGCGAGTGGGGCGGTGCCGTGCTGATGGCCGTCGAACACGCGCCACCGGACAAGAAGACCTTCTACGGCGCGTTCGCGCAGGCGGGGAATCCGGCGGGCGCGTTGCTGGCCACCGGCCTGTTCAGCCTGCTGAGCACCGGCGGCACCGAATGGCTCACCGCGTGGGGCTGGCGGATCCCGTTCTTCGCGTCCGTGCTGCTCATCGGCGTCGGTCTCATCGTGCGGCTGAAGGTCGAGGAGTCACCGGTCTTCGAGGAAACCGTCGAAGACACCGGCGTGCCGATCCTGTACGCGGTGCGGACGAACTGGAAGCCGATCCTGCTGGGCATCTGCGTGCTGCCGGTCGCGGTCGGCGGCTATTACCTGGTCACCACCTTCGCGACGGCGTACGCGACCGATCCGGCCGTCGGCGTCTCCGAATCGCTGGTGCTCAACGCGCTCACCATCGCCGCGTTCGTCGAACTGGTCGTCAGCTTCGGCGCGGCATGGCTCGGTGATCGCTTCGGCCGGGTGCGGGTGGTCGTGCTCGGTCTCGCCGGGGTGGCCGTGCTCGCGGCCCCGCAGTTCCTGGTGCTGTCGACCAAGAACGCGGCGCTGATCATCGCGGCGTTCGTGGCGATGCGCCTGGCGATGACGGCGACCTACAGCCCGATCGCCGCCATCCTTTCGCAGATGTTCCGGCCGCGGGCGCGCTACACCAGCATCTCGCTGTCCTATCAGCTCGCGGGCGCGCTCTTCGGCGGGCTTTCGCCATTGGTGTCGACGCTGCTGTTCCAGGCGACCGGCAGTATCTGGCCCGCGATCGGCCTGCTGATCGGGATGTGCGTGCTGAGCATCGTCTGTGTGCTGGCCGCTCCGCAGCACACCGACGAGGTCTAGCGGATGCGCAAGCGCCGCATGAGTTTCAGTCCCGACAGCATCCCTTCGACGTACTTCTCGTAGGTCTGGCCGCCGCGGGGGCCCATGACCTGCTTCTTGAGCACCGCGACGTTCTTCACGTCGGTGTACTTGAGCAGGCCCTGGTCCCCGTGGCGGGCGCCGACGCCGGAGTTCTTGACTCCGCCGGACGGCGTCCCTTTCGAGGCGTACGCGGTGGCCAGGATGTCGTTGATGTTGACGTTGCCGGACTCGATCCGCGCGGCCACGGCACGTGCGGCGCCGACGTCCCCACCCCAGACCGAGGCGTTGAGACCGTACTCGGTGTCGTTGGCGAGCGCGACGGCTTCGTCGACCGTGCGGTACTTGTGCAGTGCGACAACGGGTCCGAAGGTTTCGGTGACGCCGCAGAGCATGTCCTTCGTGACACCTTCGAGGATCGTCGGCTCGAAGAACGCCGGGCCGAGGTCGGGCCGGGGCTTTCCTCCACAAAGGACTGTCGCACCCTTGGCGACGGCATCGTCCACATGGGACTTGACCCGGTTCATGTGGTCCACGGAGACGAGCGAGCCCATGTCCGGCCCGAAGTCGTAGGCGGCACGGACGTCGAGGGCCTTGGTCTTGGCCACGTACGCGTTCTTGAACTCCTCGTAGCGGGATTCCGGCAGGTAGATCCGCTCGATGTGCATGCAGATCTGGCCGGTGTTGCCGAAAGCGCCGAAGATCGCGCCGTGCACGGTCTCGTCCATGTCGGCGTCTTCCAGCACGATCATCGGGTTCTTGCCGCCGAGTTCGAGGCAGCAGCCGATGAGGTTGCGGCCCGCCTGTTCGCCGATCACCCGGCCAGTCGCGGTGGAACCGGTGAACATCACGTAGTTCGCCTGGCCGATGAGCGTGGGTCCGACGTCCGGGCCCTCGCCGCACACCACCTGGAACAGCCCCTTCGGCAGCCCCGCCTGCTCCAGCAGCTCGACGCCGTAGAGCGGGGAGAGCGCGGTCTTGTTGTCGGGTTTGAGCACCACCGCGTTGCCGGCCATCAGCGCCGGGACCGCGTCGGAAATGCCGGTGGCGAACGGGAAGTTCCACGGCGCGATGATCCCGACCACGCCCTTGGGCTGCCGGACCTCCGTCGACGTGGTCAGGAACGGCACCGGCCCCCCGCGCTTCGCCGGCGCCAGCAGTTTGGCGGCCCGCGTGAGGTAATGGCTCATCACCATCGCCGGATCGCAGGTCTCCTCGATCGCCATCCGCCGGTTCTTGCCGCTCTCGACCTGGATGAGGTCGGTGACGGCCGGCGCGTTGTCGACGAAGAGCGTGTGCGCCCGTTTGAACACCTCCAGCCGCTGCTTGAGCGGGGTGGCGGCCCATTTCTCCTGCGCGGCGCGCGCGGCGGTGAACGCCTGCTCGATGTCGGCGGGGGTCGACTGGGGCAGCTCGACGAGCACGTCACCGGTGTAGACCTCGGTCAGCTTCCAGGTCGCGCCGGACGAGCCCGGCACGCGGGCGACGAGCCGCTGAAGGAACGCGTCGGTCACCGACGCCGGACGGGTGAGCGCGAGCGGTGTGACGGTCATGGCCCTCTTCCCTCAGTTGTCCGAAAGGACGAGCTGCGCGCCCATCTCGCCGATCATGATGGCGGGCGCGTTGGTGTTGCCGCCGGTGATCGACGGCATGATCGAGGCGTCGCAGACCCGCAGGCCCTCGACACCGCGGACCTTGAGGTCGGGACTCACGACCGCGAGTTCGTCCACGCCCATCCGGCAGGTGCCGACGCCGTGGTAGACCGAGGTGGCGCGGTTCAGGATCGCGTCACGCAGTTCCTGTCCCCGCAAAGCCTTGCCCGGGTGCAGTTCCTCCTTGATCGAGCCGTTGAACGCCTTCGACGCGAAGATCTCGCGGACCATTTCCGAGCCCTCGCCGAGCACCTCGAGATCGGCCGGATCGGACAGGTACTGAGGGTCGATGAGCGGCGCCGCCATGGGATCGGCGGAAGCGAGCCGCAGCGTGCCGCGGCTCCTCGGGTAGATCAGCGTGGTGAGCACGGTGAGCGCGGGCCGTTTGTCGACGTCGTGCCGGATGGGCGCGTCCTGGTTCGGCGTCACGTACGCCCACGGCAGGAGATGCAGCTGGAGGTCCGGGACGTCGGTGGCCTGAGAGGTCTTGAGGAAGGCGACCGCCTCGAAGACCGAGTTCGCCAGGAACGTGGTCCCGGGCCGCATCAGTTCGCTGACGAGACCGCGCGCGAAATACGGCGGCGTGCCCCTGTTCTTGCTCGACGACGCTCGGAAAGTGAGCGCGTGGAACATGTGGTCGTGCAGGTTGTCGCCGACCGGCAGGTCCGCGACGACGTCGATGCCGTGCTCCTTCAGATGCTCGGCGTGGCCGATGCCGGACAGCATCAGCAGCTGCGCGGATCCGACGAATCCCGCCGAGAGGATGACCTCCTTGCCCGCGCGCAGGATGCGCTGTCCCCCGTTCGCGTCGACGACCTCGACGCCGACGGCACGGCCGTTCTCGATGACCACCTTCTTCGCCAGCACCCCGGACTGGACCTGCAGCGTGGCGGGCGCGAGGTGGTGGATGTAGCCGCGCGAGGCGCTGTAGCGCAGGCCGTCGGCGGCGTTCTGCTGCATCCGGCTGACGCCCTCTTGGGATTCGGCGTTGTAGTCGTCGAGGATGTCGCAGCCGATGGCGTCGGCGGTCGCCTGGAGGAACTGGAGCGTGCCCTCCTGCGGGGTCTTGTTGCGGGTGACCCGGATCGGCCCGCCCGTGCCCCGGAAGTCGTTCTCGCCGTCCTCGAAATCCTCCATCCGCTTGTACGCGGCGTTGACGCTGTCGGCGTCCCAGCCTTTGTTGCCTTCGGCGGCCCAGGAGTCGAAGTTGGCGCGGTTGCCGCGCACGTAGACCATCCCGTTGATGGAACTGGAGCCGCCGACCACCTTGCCGCGCGGCACCGGCATCCGGCGATCGAGAACGTGTTTCTGCGGCACCGAGTAGTAGCCCCAGTCGAACGGCTTCTTGAGCTGGGGCACCGCGTGCATCGGGCCGACCAGCCCCGGCTTCTTGACGAGCATCTTCTCGTCGGTCTTACCCGCTTCGAGCACGATCACGCTGGCCCCGGCCTCCGCCAGCCTGCCGGCGATCGCGGCGCCCGCGCTGCCCGATCCGACGACCACGTAGTCGGCCTCGTCGCCGCGCGCAGCCCTGTTCGCCATGTCCGCTCCTCGGTCAGCCCACCGTGCAGAACTGTAACCTGTTCTAGTTCTGTCACCGTATAGCGAGACCGGCCGGTTCCGCAACGGGCCGTCGCTCCCCGGCCGGCCTTCGAGACCTCAGCGGAGCGGTTCGAGCGCCTTCGCGAGCGGCTCCAGCACGGCGGGGGTGTGCGGCGGCGGCAAGTAGATGATCGCCAGGTCGAGACCCGCTTCACCGAGTGCTTCGGCCTCCGCGGCGACCTTGGCGTAGTCACCGTCCGTGCCGAGGCGCACGTGCGAGGACAAGGTGATCTCCTTCGGATCCCGGCCGATGTCCGCGCAGTGCCGGTGCAGTACCTCGCGCTTGTGCGCGAACTCCTCCGGCGTGCCGCCGACGAAGTTCCAGTGCTGGGCGTATTTCGCGGTCGTGCGCAGGGTCCGCTTCTCGCCGCTGCCACCGATGCAGATCGGCGGATGCGGTTTCTGCACGCCCTTCGGTTCACAGCGGGCGTCGGTCAGCTGATAGTGCTCACCCTGGAAGGTGGTGGTCTCCTGGGTCAGCAGGCCGACGAGGACCTCGCAGGCCTCCTCGAAGCGGTCACTGCGCTCCTTGATGGTGCCGAGTTCCATGCCGTACGCGCCGGATTCCTCCTCGTTCCAGCCGGCGCCGACGCCGATCTCCAAGCGGCCGCCGGAAACGATGTCCAGTGTCGCGGCCATGTTCGCGAGGAGCGCGGGGTGGCGGTAGTGGATCCCGCTGACCAGCGTGCCCAGCCGGAGCCGTTTCGTGGCCTGCGCGAGCGCCGTGAGCGTCACCCACCCTTCCAGGCACGGACCGGTCGAATCCGAGAAAATGGGGTAGAAGTGATCGAAGGTCCAGCCCGATTCGAAGAGTTCGATCTCGTCGGCGGCCTGCCAGACGGCGAGCATGTCGGACCAGACGGTGTCCTGCGGCGAAGTCTTGATGGCGAATCGCATGATCTCGAGCGTAAACCTGGAGTTCCTCCAGTCGCTCGCGGAATTCAGCGGGCGATGCCACGGCGAAGGTAGTCGTCGGCGTCCACTCCGGACTCGGCGAGCAACGCGCGCGTGTGCTCCCCCAATGCCGGGACGTCACCCATGCACGCCTCGAAATCGTCGAAGGTCGCCGGCGGCAGCAGCGCGTCGACCCGGGCGAATTCGGTGCCGATCTCGCGCCAGCGATCGCGCGCCCGCAGCTGAGGATGGTCGGCGACCTGACCGACGTCCTTGAGCTGTGCGGCGGGAACTCCGGCCGCGGCGAGCCGTTCGTCGAGTTCGCTGTTGGTCCACAGTGATGTCCTCGCGGCGACAGCGGCATCGCACTCCTCGCGGTGGGCCACGCGCTGAACGTTGGTGGTGAAGCGCGGATCGTCGGCGAGTTCGGGCGCGTCGAGGACGTCGGTGACGAGCGTGCGCCAGCCGGTGTCGTTCTGGACGCCGATCAGCATCTGGCCGTCGCGGGTGGGAAAGGCGTCGTACGGCGCGATCGAACTGTGGCTCAGCCCCATCCGCTCAGGCTCGGAGCCGGCGTACATCCGGGTGTTGAGTGCGTACCCCATCCATTCGACGGTGGCTTCCAGCATCGAGACCTCGATCGTCGCTCCCTCGCCGGTGCGCCAGCGCCGCAGCAACGCCGCCAGCACCGCCTGCGCGCAGTACATGCCCGAGGCGATGTCTGCGGTCGGGATCCCGGTCTTCGCCGGGGCGTCCGGGGTGCCGGTGATCGCGATGAGCCCGGCCTCCGCCTGGATCAGCATGTCGTAGGCCTTGCGCCGCTCCATCGGCCCGCCGGCGCCGAACCCGGACAGGTTCACCACGACCAGCTCGGGATGGTCCGCCCGCAGATCACCGAAACCGAGCCGCTCCGCCGCGCCGGGCGCGAGGTTCTGCACGAACACGTCGGCCTTCGCGACCAGCCGCCGGACGACGTCGCGGCCCTCGCCGGTCTTGAGGTCGACGGCGAGCGATTCCTTGCCCCGGTTGAGCCAGACGAAATGCGCGCCGCTGCCGTGCACGGCGTGGTCGTAGGCGCGGGCGAAATCCCCGCCGTCGACGCGTTCGACCTTGATCACCCGCGCGCCGAGGTCGGCGAGGTTGCGCGTGGCCAGCGGTGCGGCGACGGCCTGTTCGACGGCGACGACGGTGACCCCGTCGAGTGGCCGCGTCATGCTTTCTTCTTCTCGGCCCGCACGAGCCCGCCGCCGATGATCAGCCGCTGGATCTCGCTGGTGCCCTCGTACAGCCGCATCAGCCGGACGTCGCGATAGATCCGCTCGACCGCGACCTCACGCATGTAGCCGCTCCCACCGTGCACCTGCACCGCGAGGTCGGCGGCCTTGCCTGCCATCTCCGTGCAGAACAGCTTCGCCGCCGACGGCGCGATCCGCCGGTCCTCCCCCGTCACATACGCCCGCGCCGCTTCACGGGCGAGCGCGCGACCGGCGAGCACACCGGTCTGCTGATCGGCCAGCATCGCCTGCACCAGCTGGAAATCCCCGATCGGTGTACCGCCCTGGGTCGCCGTCGCGGCGTACGCGACCGACTCGTCCAGCGCCCGCTGCGCCGTGCCGACCGCGAGACCCGCCATGTGGATCCGGCCGCGTGCCAACGACGTCATCGCCGCCTTGTAGCCGACCTCGCCGTCCCCGCCGACCAGTGCTTCCGGTCCCACGCGTACCTGGGAGAACGTCACGTCCGCGGTACGCGAACCCTCCTGGCCCATCTTCGCGTCCTTCGCGCCCACCGTGATCCCCGGCGCGTCGGCGGGCACGAGGAACACCGCGATGCCGGTCTCGATACGCGCGAACACCACGAACAGCCCGGCTTCGGTGGCGTTGGTGATGAACTGCTTGCCGCCGTCGATCACCCAGCCGTCACCGTCCGGCTTCGCGCTGGTCCGCAGACCGGCCGGATTCGACCCCGCCCCGGGCTCGGTGAGCGCGAACGACGCGACGACCTCACCTGACGCGATCCCCGGCAACCATCGGGACTGTTGTTCCCTGGTGCCGAATCCGACCAGCACCTGCCCGGCGATCCCGTTGTTCGTGCCGAACATCGACCGCAACGCCAAAGACGTGTAACCCAACGTCATCGCGACCTCGACGTCCTGCACCAGGTCGAGGCCGAGCCCGCCCCACTCCTGGGGGATCGCGTAGCCGAACAGCCCCATCTCCGCCGCCTGCGCCCGCAGATCGGCCGGAATGGCGTCCGTATCCATGATCTCCAGCTCACGGGGCATCACCCTGGTGCGCACGAAATCCTTGATCTGGCCGAGAACATCCGCGAACACGTCGTCGGGGACGTCGGGGTTGCCGGTGTACATGCCCCTCACTATCGATCACCGTCCGGGTTCGGTCCACACCCTCGGGTGGACCTCGCCGCGAGACCTACCGGAGATGTTGATCACCGTCCTAACGTCGAAGGGCCCGTTTTCCGGAAAGGACACCTTTCATGCGCACACGTACCGCTTTCCTCGCCGTCGCCAGTGCCGTCGCCCTGTGCTTCACGATCCCCGCGGTGGCCTCCGCGGCCGAAGGCGAATTCAGCTACCGCTACTACGACGAAGACGAGGAGGTCCAGATCGGCGTCCTCGTGGATCCGCCCAGCGGCGAATGTATCGAGATCCCCGAAATAGCCGACTGGGACGTCGACGCGTTCCGTCCGCGCAACGACACCGACTCGACCGCCGTGGTGTTCCTGGACGACGACTGTTCGAGCGATTCCTACTTCACGCTCCGCCCCAACGGCGGCCGCGGTTCGGACAGACTTCTCCTCCGCTCGGTCATCTTCAGTTAGGCCAAGCGGATCTCGACACGGCACCCCCGCGCGGCGAAAGATGAGTCGCGGGGGTGGTCGTCGTGGCACGACGCGGACTTGTCTTCCTGGCCCTGCTCACGATCTTTCTGGGGCTGCTGGTTCCCAGTGCCTCGGCAGGCGGCGCGGTCACCAGGTACGAGGGGCAACTCGAAGGCGCGCGTTATCTGGTGCTGGTGCCGGAAAACTGGAACGGCACGCTCGTGCTGTGGAGCCACGGGATGTACTCCCTGGCCTATCCGGAACCGGATCGGATCGCGCTGACCTCACAGCCCGCGACCGAGACTTTCCTGCTGGAGCAGGGTTACGCGCTGGCCGCGTCCCAGTACCGGACCGTGCGCGGCTGGTCGATCGAGGAGGCGCTGACCGACCAGACCCGGTTGCACGACTGGTTCACCCGCACGATCGGCGCGCCGCGACGAACCATCGCCGCGGGCGAATCGGTGGGCGCGATCACCGCGACGCTGCTCGCCGAGCGGAACCCGCGCCGGTTCGACGGCCTGATGACCTTCTGCGGCAACCTCGCCGGCGGAGCCGCGCACTGGAACTCCTCGCTCGATCTCGGGTACGCGCTGAACACCCTGCTCGACGCGCGGCTCCAGCTGGTGCGGATCACCGATCCCGCCGCGAACGTGAGCAGATTCGTCGACGCCGTGCAGGCCGCCACCGCGAATCCGGGTGGCCGGGCCCGGCTCGCCCTGGCGA
Source organism: Amycolatopsis sp. NPDC058340 (assembly GCF_042723975.1). NCBI lineage: Bacteria > Bacillati > Actinomycetota > Actinomycetes > Pseudonocardiales > Pseudonocardiaceae > Amycolatopsis > Amycolatopsis sp. NPDC058340. The sequence goes on from NZ_JBHXIB010000057.1 coordinate 42,762, forward strand.
ACGCGCTGGCCGAGATCCCCGGGTGGTTCGACGCCACCCAACCCAGGCCCTCGGACGTCGCCGATCAGGTTTTCTGGCAGGGCGTATGGGATCGCTTCTACCGCGCCGGCGCGTTCAGCGTCGACAGGGTCGCGCTGGAACAGCGGGCGGGCGGCAATCCGAGCTGGAACGTGGGCGTCGACTACCGGCGGATCCTGGCGAAGTCCGGCGAGCGCTCGCTGGTGGAACGGGCCTACGCGGAGGCTGGCCTCGATCTCGGCACCGATCTCGACAAGCTGGCGGGAGCTCCGCGAATCACTCCCGACCCGGCCGCCGTCGGCTATCTCGCCAGGTTCGGGCTGCCGCTGGGTCGCACGCGGGTCCCGGTGCTGACCATGCACACCGTCGCGGACGGCACCGCACCCGCGGCGCACGAACGCGCCTACGCCGAACGAGTGGGGCCGGACGGCGACCTCCGTCAGCTGTTCGTGAACCGCGCGGGTCACTGTGTGTTCACCGCGTCCGAGGAGATCACCGCCCTGCGCACCCTGGAACGGCGGCTGGACAGCGAAGATTGGCCGTCGACCCGCCCGGCCACGCTCAACGCCGAAGCGGGCACGCTCGCCCCGGAACACCAGACGATCTTCGACAGCGTCCGCGAAACCCGGGTGACGACCACGCCGGCGTTCGCGCGGCATTCGCCTCCGCCGTATCCGAGGGCACTGCCGTTCTAGGCTCCGGCGAGGATCGTCAGCCCGTAGGCCGACAGGACCCGGTTGACCGGGTAGAAGAAGGTGGAGCCGCCGCTCGAGCAGTTGCCGGTGCCACCGACCAGCACGCCCTGCGCCTGCGTCCCGCTGACGAACGGCCCGCCGTTGTCCCCCGGCTCCGCGCAGACGTTAGTGCGGGTCAAGCCGGTCAGCGTTCCCTCCGGGAAGGTGATCGACACGTTCTTCGCCTGGATGATGCCGCAGTGCCAGCCGGTGGTCGCGCCGTACCTGCACACCGACGCGCCGACCGGGGCCTCGACCGACCCGGTGATCGTCACGCGGGGCTCGGTGGGCGGGATCGAACCCACCAGCCGCCAGTCGGTCGTGTTGGTCACCCGGATGACGATCGCGCCCGTCGGCGGGGTCTGGGCGCCCACGACCACCCCGACCACCCGGCCGGCGCTGCGGATCGTGTCCCCGGGCTTGCCGCAAGCCGAACTCGCGATCAGGTAGCCGACCTTGCCCTGCACGGCGGCGAACCCGGCCGTGCACCGCGTCGCCGCGCTGCTCTGCAAGACGCTCCCGCCGCCGAGCGGGGCGGGAGCACTCGCTTGGGCCGTCGACGGCAGCGCCAGGCCTAAGGCCAGAACCAGGCAGGACAATGATCGGGGCAGTCGCACGGGACCCTCCGATGGCCGGGGATCCCCCGATCGTAACGAGCGGGACGCCCCGGCCCATCCGCCGAACCGCGCATTCTCAGCGCCAGCCGAGCTCCGGCGCCACGTGCGTGAGGATGCTCTCCAGCACATGCGCGTTGTACTCGACGCCGAGCTGGTTCGGGATGGTCAGCAACAGGGTGTCCGCGGCCTCGATCGCCTCGTCCTCCTTGAGCGCTCGCACCAGCTCGTCGGGCTCGGCGGCGTACGACCGCCCGAAGATCGCCCTGGTCGTCTCGTCGATCATGCCGACCTGGTCCCGCGAGTTCCGATCGCGGCCGAAATAGGCCCGGTCCAGGTCGTTGGTCAACGCGAAGATGCTGCGGCTGACCGACACCCGCGGCTCACGCGAGTGACCGGCCGCCTTCCAAGCCTCGCGGTAGGCCTCGATCTGCTTGCGCTGCTGGACGTGCAGCGGCTCCCCCGTCTCGTCGTCCTTGAGGGTGGAACTCTGCAGGTTCATGCCCTGCTCCGCCGCCCACACCGCGGTCGCGTTGGAGCTGGAACCCCACCAGATCCGCTCGCGCAACCCCTCCGAATACGGCTCCAGCCGCAGCAACCCCGGAGGATTGGCGAACATCGGCCGCGGATTCGGCTGCGCGAACCCCTCGCCCTCGAGCAGCTTGAGGAAGACCTCGGTGCGCTGCCGGGCCATGTCCGCCGCGGTCTGCCCCTCGGCGGGCCCGTACCCGAAGTATCGCCAGCCGTCGATGACCTGCTCCGGGGATCCCCGGCTGACCCCGAGCTGGAGCCTGCCGCGGGAGATGAGGTCGGCGGCGCCCGCCTCCTCGGCCATGTACATCGGGTTCTCGTAGCGCATGTCGATCACGCCGGTGCCGATCTCGATCTTCGACGTCCTGGCCCCGATCGCCGACAGCAACGGGAACGGGCTACCCGCCTGCCGCGCGAAGTGATGCACCCGGAAGTACGCGCCGTCCACACCGAGCTCCTCGGCCGCGACCGCCAAGTCGATCGACTGATGCAGGAAGTCGGCCGCGGACCGCGTCTCGGAGTGCGCGCTCGGTGACCAGTGACCGAAGGACAGGAAACCAATCTTCTTCACGCCCGTGTAAGCGCCCCGTGCCCGGGTTTGATTCCCCACTCTCTGTAGTCGCCGGTCACACTACGCACTTTCGGCTTCCGACCTGGGAATACTTGACCCTCCGGCCCCGCAGAAGCTGTCGGAGGGTAACCGAACATCGTCTCAATGTAGGTCTGCGTGACTATACGTACCCCCCTGATTGAGGCCCTCCAGGCGACGTATACTCTTCTCACATCAGCAAGTCCGAGTGGCGGAATGGCAGACGCGCTAGCTTGAGGTGCTAGTGTCCTTAACGGACGTGGGGGTTCAAGTCCCCCCTCGGACACCGCTTTAGGTGAGATCTACCAGTTGCGAGAACCTTCACTCAACACTACCGAGTGAAGGTTTCTTCTTTTCTGCAGCTTGCCTCGACGTCACGGTTGCGCGCCGCCGCGCTAGCGGATCAAGCGCGCAAATGACGTCGTGTGAGTTCGCATCCCTGGCAGCACGAAACCAAGACTCCGGCCGCGTGGGTTTGTGCTCCTGACGAGGTACGGACAGCAACCACGCGTCGTCCCAGCCCTCTGAGCTGCGGCTTTCCGTCACACTGAGGATCAACCGGCTGCGCCGGGACCGCGGTGGAGCCGCGTCATGAACACCTTCCGCCGCGACCTCTCGCTCTGGATTCAATGCGGTTCCACCGCCCTGGTCGCCCTCGGTGCCGCCTACGCCTCCTACATCCACGGACGCCAGTTCGCCCTCCGCTTCGGCGCCGACACCATGACCGCCTCCATCTGGCCACTGATCGTCGACTGTCTCCTCACCACCGCAACCGTCTAACTCTGGAAACCCAGATCCAGCCCGTGGGCAGCCTTCCTCTTCGGCATCTCACTCTGCGCGAACATCGCCTCCGCGCCATTGGCCGGCGGGTTCGGAGTCGCGCCGTTGCCGCTTGCCCTCCGATTGCTCTCTTGCTGGCAGTTGAGCTGCTGAACCGCGCGCTCGAACGTCACCGCACCGAACCCGTCGGCCGGACGCTCTCAACCGCCAGCAGCATGTGCACGAAGTCCGAGCCCCTCACGCCAGCTCCGGTCACCCCTCTGACACCGACAGGCCAGACAGACGAGCTACCCATGCCCACCGCCGAACAACCGATGTGGACCCACTACCAGCACGAGCACGCTCAGGGCGCCGCGAAGGCACACTCACCCACACAACCCCAGCTGACCCCGAACCACCCGATCCATGGAGAAGTCGCCCAGGCCGGGACCGGCGACATCGCAAGACCCGTTACCAAACGTCAACGCCCCAGACCGAACACTCGCCGAATCGACACCCTGGGTTTCGACTCGATCGACATGATCAACTTGAGGACAACTCGCCCGACACGTACAAGCGCCGACAGATCGCCGCAGGATCGTCCCGCTCCACCAACGCGATCGATTCATCGAACGCCCGCTACCGGTAGGCGATTCGCATACGCGCGAGCATCCCGACCGAGCCGGCCGCGATGAAATCGCCTGCACCTTGAGCCCCGCAGCCTGGACCCGACCGGGGCCGGGCGGCCGCGCCCGATGGACGATGCACTGGAAGCCCGAGCTGCCATCACATTCGGTGGCCGCCGGCCGGGCGCCGAAACCTACTGATCGACAACGCCGGAAACACCGATCACGGGATAGACGCACCGGCCCCCGGCCGGTCGGGGGCCGGGCGGGCGGATGCGGGCACCAGACGTAAGTCCCTACTGCCCGCTTGCGCGAATATGTACGCTCGGCAGAACTTGAGAGCACTTTGACGCATGTTCCTCCGTCGCTACTGGGAGATCGGCATGAGGATGAACCGCTCCGTCTTCCGCCCGGCGAGGCCACCTTCGCCGGATCCACCTCGAACCTCGCCCTGCCACCGCGGTCCATAATGGACAGATCGGCGCTGGCAAGGACCTACGATCTGGTCTCCCGGCCGGGCACCGCGGTTCTGGTCACCGGCGCCGCCGGAACGGGAAAGTCTTGGCTCGGCGAACGTTTGTCCGCCGCACCCCGTGTCGGGGAGAGCGTCCTCGTGAGATGCCGGGGGTTGCCGGACGAGCCGTACGTGGTGTTGCGGGAGTTGCTGAGCTGCCTTGTCGAGATCGGCTGCGACCCGTCCATCACACGAACCACCGCGCTGCAAGGAAAAAGTGTCTACGACGTCAGCGTCGTGATACGGGAGAGGCTGGCGGCCGCGGCTCCCGTACTGGTCGTGGTCGACGACCTGGACCTCGCCGACAGCCGATCTCGCCGGGTTCTGCGGTCGTGCGCCACCAGGCTCCCCGCAGGAGTCTCGCTCGCGGTCACCTCCGGGGTCGGCCGGATCGCGGCGGCGGACCTGCGGTGGGGCGACGGCCATCGGGTGGTGCTGGAGCCCTTGCCAGCCCCCGAGATCGCGCGGTGGGCGGCGGAGCGATTCGGCGAGCCGGTGTCCGAAGAGTGGGCGGTCGGGGTGCACGAGCTCACCGGCGGCGTGCCCAGGTTCATCGACGCGGTCATCGATCGGCTGAGACCGGAAGCAGGGGATCCACGCCGTGCTTTGGAACGGCAGGGCGTGCCGGCGGAGGTCGTGGCGGCGGTCTCGGAGTGCCTCGATTCCCTTCCCGCGACGGCGAAGCGAGTCGTGGCCACCGCCGCGTTGCTGCGCGGACGGTTCCCTTCGGGACTGCTGGCCGAAGTCTGCCGCGTCGGCGCCGTCACCACCGACGCGGCGCTCGTCCGCGCGGTGGACGCCGGGCTGCTGGACCTGGGCGACGACGGGTTGTTCGAGATCAGGCCGCCGCTGGTCAGACTGGTGATGGCACACACGCTGTCCGCGGGGGAACGACGGCGAGGCCACGCCGCCGTGGTGCGAGCGCTTGAACGGCTGGGTGTCGAGGCCCTGGTGGAGCTGATGCATCATGCGCGCGCCGCGGGTGATCTCGCCGCCGCGGCCCGGTTCGCGGAACGTGCGGCCGACCGTGCCGCAGGCGCGGGAGAACCGGTCGAGGCCATCGAACTGCTCAGAGACCTTCTCACCGAATCAGGCCTCCCCCGGCAGGTGCGGGCGGCACTGGCCGGGCGGTTGGGCAGGCTCGCGCTGGGCAGCCTCGCCTATGACGAGACCGTGGCGTTGCTGGGCACGATCATCACCGACAGCCTGCTGCCCGACGGCGTTCGCGGTGAATTACGCCTGCACATCGGCCTGCTGCGCGCCAACCAGGCCGGGGAGGTGGACGCGGGCTGGGCGGAGATCGTCAAAGCGGTCACGGAACTGCGCCGTCGCCCCTTGCTGAGGGCACGCGCGATGGCGGCGCTGGCGATGCCGCAGTGGAGCACGTGGCCCGTCGAGGAACACTTGCGCTGGCTCGCGGCGGCGGAGCGGACGACACCGGGACGTGGTGACCCGGCCCTGCTCACGGCCATCCGGGCCAATCGCGCCGCCGCACTGCTGCAACTCGGCGATCGGCGCGCGTGGGAAGAGATCGAGGCGCTGCCCCAGGACGGCACGACAGCGGACGAACGACAGGAACTCGTGCGCGGCTACATCAATCTCGCTGACGCCGCCATCTCGCTGGGGCACCACAACCCCGGTGGAGACTTCCTGGCCAAGGCTCAGGCGCTCGCTGGACAGGCTCCGGCATACCTGCGGCAGATGGCCGCCGCAAACGCGTTACGGCTGGCACTGGTCACCGGCCACTGGCCGGGTCTGGCGAGCCAGGCCCGGCGTCACCCGGCGACCCGCACTCCCCGGTCTTCGGCCGAGGCGAATCTGGTGCTGGCCCAGCTCGCCCTCGCCACGGGTGAGTGGGACGAAGCGGAACGGCTGCTCGCCGTCCCGGGCCTCCGGCTGGGCAACGGGTGGTACGGGCCGGCGGTCCTCGTCGCGGCGGCGACCAGGGTTCGGCTCGCCGCTCTGCGCGACCGGGTCTCCGACGCCGTCGCGGAGTTCTCCGACGCCGTCGAAGTGGTGCGCGGCAAGGGTGTCTGGGCCTGGGCGGCCGAACTGGTCGACGCCGGGGTGGAGGCCATGCTTCGGCAGTCCGATGTCACGGGCGCCAAGGCGATGCTCGCCGAGTTCGCCGCCGACATCGAGGATCGCGACTGCCCGCTGGGACACGCGCTGCTGCGCCACGGGCTGGGCACGGCCGCCGCCGCCGAACACAGGTTCCACGACGCCCTCGCGCTGCTGACCGAAGCGGAACAACGGCTGGAAGCGTTGCCCAGACCGTACGAACGGGCCCGAGCGCTGGAGGCGGCTGCCAAGTGCCTGTTCGCCTCACACGACACCGTACGGGCGATCGACCTCGTGAGCATCGCCGCCCGCGCTTTCTCCGAACTCGGCGCCACCTGGGACGCTTCGCGCTGTGAACACCTGCTTCGAGAACACGGGGGCACGCTGGGCGGCGGGCCCGGCAGGCGCGGTTACGGTGGCGAACTGTCGCCTCGCGAGGCGACGGTGGCGCGGCTGATCACCTCCGGGCACACCAACCGGCAGATCGCGAAAGTCCTGTTCCTGTCGACTCGCACGGTCGAGCGGCATGTCGCGAACATCCTGCGGAAGCTCCGCGTGCGGTCACGCCAGGACGTCCGGGTCGGCTGACGTGACGGCGTGCGGCCGAGGGC